>VFZQ01000679.1 GCA_016871135.1 Acidobacteriota bacterium
CAAATCCAAATACCGCTGCCGCACGCGCGTCTCGACGTCTTCCAGCCCGTGAAATTTTTCCGGCATCGACAGCAGCGTCTTCGATAGGAACGTCAGCTTGGCGGCTTGAATTGAAAACTCGCCGGTCCGTGTACGGAACAACGTGCCTTCAACGCCGATCGTATCGCCGATGTCGAAGAGTTGATACAGCTTGAAGTCGTCTTCGCTCAGCAGGTCGATCTTCACATACACTTGCAGCTTTTCGCCACAGTGTTCGATGTGCATGAAGCCGGCCTTGCCCTTGCCGCGAATCGACTGGATACGGCCGCAGACGCGCGCGGAAAGCTTGACGGCTTCGAGGTCTTCGGCGGTTTTTTCGCCGTGCTCCTTCCAAAGCTGCGGAACGGTGTGAGTGTAGTCGAAGCGGCTTCCGTAGGGACGATGGCCGAGCGCCTCCAACTCATGAGTACGGCGAAAGCGCTGGGCGAGCAGCTCGTTTTCGAGCGACAATGTTTACTCCTTCATTACCCCATTTCCGCGACGCGGACGGGAATCCTTCATTATAGGAGGGATGTCCGAGAATACCGAAGCGCTCCCGCTTCCCGTGGCCGCCGATGAGCGGATCGAAGCCCTTGACGTTGTTCGCGGATTCGCTCTCCTCGGCATCCTGCTGATGAACATCTGCAGCTTCGGTATGCCCATGATCGGCGAGTCGAACCCGCGCGCCTGGGGCGGATCCGACGGCGCCAACTACGTCTTCTGGTGGGTGCAATACGTGTTTTGGAGCGGCAAGATGCGCGCGCTCTTCTCGCTGTGTTTTGGCGCGGGAGTTATCTACCTCACCTCGCGCGCGGAGGCCAAGGGCGCGACCGCGGGCGACATCTACTATCGCCGCACCTTTTGGCTGATGTTCTTCGGCGTCATCCACGCGCACCTGATCTGGTACGGTGACATTCTCTATCCTTACGCTTTGATGGGATTGTTTCTTTATCCGCTGCGGTCGCTCAACGGGCGATTGCTGACGGCGTTCGGCGTGGCGCTCATCGTAATCACAACCGTGCATGGTCTTTCTTATGTGCGCGACCTTCGAGAAGCTCGCGATAAGTCGAAGTCGTTTCCCGAACACGCCGTGCTCGACTCGGCCAATCACGGCTATCAGTCGACCTACCGCGGGCGCGTCGATAGCTGGCTGCCCTCGAAAGAGGCACTCGAGAAGGAAATCAAGATCTATCGCGAAGGCCCGTATTCGGCCGCGTACAATCACCGCGTTGGCATCGTTCAAGGTTGGACCGCGCAGACTTTCTACGCCAAGGGCTGGTGGGACATTCTCAGCATGATGTTGATCGGCATGGGCCTAGCGAAACTCGGTGCGTTCGCCGGACGATGGCCAACGGCCGCGTATGTCCGCCTGTCGATTTTGTGCCTGCTGGCCGGCGGCATCATTGGCGGATGGGCCGCCAATCACGAGGCTGGCAGCGGGTTCGACGTCGTCGCCTCCACCGAAGGTTACTCCGCGTATCAGCCGCTGCGGCTAATGGTTGCGTTCGGCTATTTTTGCGGGCTGGTCGCGATCGTTAAGGCTGGCGTCATGCAGTGGTTGATCTCACCTCTTGCCGCCGTCGGCCGCATGGCGTTCACCAACTACATCATGCACTCGCTGATCTGCACGACGATCTTCTATAGCCACGGGTTCGCGCTTTTCGGCAAGCTGGAACGCTGGGAGCTCCATATCGTCGTCGCGGGCGTTTGGATCTTTCAACTGATCGTCAGCCCCATCTGGCTGAGGCATTTCCGATTCGGGCCGCTTGAATGGTGCTGGCGATCGCTGACCTATTGGAAGCGGCAGCCGATGCGGATCGCGGCGCCGGTCGAACTGGCCGCTGTTGAGGGGAACTAGTTAGTACCTTCGCAGGTGACGGCTTGTCCACTCGCTCTACTATCGACGCACCTTGACAGGCTCTTGTCGAGGGCATCTATTGCGTATTGAACCCTACTCCGCAAGTACGATCCCCAGGTCTACTTGCGGACAATCACTTCTCGCAACGCATCCTGCGTCAAAAAGAACTTCACCTGGGAGAAGTCTTTGAACAGTTTCTCCAATTGCCGTGTGGTGAAAAACTGCGCCGGTCTTCGCCGATCCCGTTCGACCAGCTTCACCCGGTTCCGGCCTTGAATGCGATAGGAGTAACTCGGCACCTCGACCATCTTATCGTCGGCGTGAAACGTCGTCAGCAGTTGTGCGCCGTTGTGCATGATCGAGTGGATCTGGCTCACGGCCGCCGCCAGCATCGCTGGCGTCAAGAACTGCAAGGCATCCCAAATCAGGATGCCGTCGATCGAGTCGTCGTCAAAGTTCAGCACCTTCGCCTGAAAGCGCGCCACGAGCTCTTCGTCTTCCTGATTCGCGTAGAAATCGCCGTCGCCAAACGACTCGTCCATGGTGCGAATGAAGTTGTCGTACCGCACCTTGTGGCCCAGGTTGTTAAAGAAGTCCGTATTTTCCTGATTGCTGACACCCAGGTCCAGGAAGGTCAAACCAACCTGCCCGTGAAACGCCGAGAAGAACTGGTCTAGGGCCGACGACTGCCGTGTGAATTCGGGCGGAGTTCTCCTGTCCGAGTACATTGCCGGCGACGCCGCGGCGGCGCTGAATGCGGAGGAATCAGAACCAAACAGCCTGTTCAGACCTTGCAGGATCACGGGAGTAGACCGCTCTCTGAATTACTTCGTGTTGGTCGAAGCCGTCGCCGACAGCGACTGCTGCGCCGGCTTGGTTTCGGCCGGTTTCGCGGGTTCCGCGCCCTTGGTCTCGGTGCGAATCATTTCGAGGCTGCCGCGTAGATCCGCGCCCTCCTCGATACTGATCTTTGCGTAGCGAATATCGCCGACGACGTTCGCGCCCTTGCGAATATCCACGCGCGACGATGCTTCGATATTTCCCTTCAACTGGCCGAGCACAACGACATCCCGCGCCTTGATGTTGGCGACAACGCGCCCGTTAGGACCAACCGTGACGCGGTTTTCCTGCGCCTCAACGGTGCCTTCCACGGTACCGTCGATCACAAGATCTTCCTTGCTTACGATTTGGCCTTTGATATTGACCGATTTGCCGATCGTAGCCGTTCCGCGTGGAACGTCGGGTTCAAAACTGCGAGCCGGAGTTGTCGACACAAGTGATCCTTCCCTTGACGGTTCTGGAGTGCTGGGAGTGCTAGCCAAGGGCCTCGACGGCTCTTCTTCGGCTTTGCGGCGATTCCACATAATTCAGCTTTACCTCCGCCGGGGGTCCGGCAATCTTTTAATCGTAGACCCATATCGTGGAAAACGCAAGAATCAGTCTTGTCTCATACAAGATGAGCCTGGAGCGAGAGGGCGATTCTCACACAAGATGAGCCTGAAGGAGGCGAGGTGGCGGAAGCTGGTGGTTGATCATCACGAT
>VFZQ01000680.1 GCA_016871135.1 Acidobacteriota bacterium
CCGGCTGCGTGAAAGGATTGTCGCCTTCGCGGCATCTCGTATGGTGAAGGGCGCCGGTGGCGCGGCGACCGCAGAGGATGTCGCGCAGGATACGCTGCTGGTGCTTGAGGAGAAGTACGCGGCCGTGGAGGCCTTGGAGGAACTGGTGCCGTTGGCGCTGCAAATCGCGCGGTTCAAAGTCATGGCGCTGCATACCAAATCGCTGCGCCGCGGCGAGGGCGCGTCGGTGCCAGTGGACGACCTTCCGCTGGCCGATCCGGCCGAGGACGCCGAAGCGATGCTGGAACGGCGGGAGCGATTGGACCGGCTGGAGACGGCGTTGCTGGCGCTGGGCGATCGCTGCCGCGAACTGTTCCGGTTTAAATTGCAGGGGCTGCGGTTTCCGGAGATTCAGCAACGAATGGGCGCGGAATCGATCAACACGGTGTACACGTGGGATCTGCGATGCCGCAAGCAACTGATCGAGAGAATGGGAGGCCGCCGATGAATCGCGAACACATCGAGCGGCTGCTGGCGCTATACGCCACCGATTCGCTCACCGATGCCGAGCGCAAGGAGTTGTACGCGGCGGCGCTAGAGGATCAGGAGCTGTTCGATCGGATGGCCGAGGAGGATTCGATCCGGGAGTTGGTGGCGATGCCGGGTGCAAAGGCTCGGCTGATTGCGTCGCTCGACGAGGAGAAACCGGTGGCCGCGACGGAGCCGCCGATGCGGTGGTTCGCTTGGGCGTCGGGCCTGGCGTTGGTGTTTGTTTCGGGAGCGATCAGTTATCTTTGGCTGGAGCGGCCTTCGGCGTCACAGGAGACCGCGTCGGTGCGGGAGACGCCGAAACCGTTCACGCCGCCTCCAGCCGTTGTGAAGGAACCGGCGCCGGTGGTTGTCGATGCGCCTCCGGCGGTCGGATTGCGGCGGCAAGACACACCGCTGCCCGCGCCGATGGTGACGCCGCTGCCGTCGACGCCACCGCCAGCACCCCCGGCACCCCAGCCGCCTCCGGCCGACTCGCGAGAGCGCCGTGCGGCAAACGAGGCACCGGCTGGCGGACCGCCGCGCGCAATCGCGACCGTGAGCGGCGAGGCCGACTTGGCGTCGAAGGCGAAGGTCGCCGAGCAGGTTGTCGTTTCGGCGGACGTCGCGAAGACGACCAGCGGTTTTCGAGCGGCCGCACCTGCGGCGGCTCGGCCAGTGAAGAAGGAAGCGCAATCGCAACTGTCTGCATGGAGCCGCACGGGCGACGGCGTGTGGACTCGCATTCCGGCCGATCTTGCGATTGGGCGGGATTCGACGGTGGCGGTTCGTTACATGCCTTCGGCGAATGGGCTCTATTCGCTGACCAATGCAGCGGGTTCATCGCTCATGAGTTTGAGCGGCCGCGCAGGCGTCGAGTTGGAGTTCATTCTGCCGCAGTCAGCGCTGTCGAACACACAAGGCGACGCGCTGCAGTTGACCATTACTCCCGCGACGCTTGGATCCGTCGGCGGCGCGGCGGGCATCACGATGCGCGATGAAGAAAAACGCCAGACTCAGCCGGGCGAGAAGATTACGATCCGGTTGAAGTAGCCTACGGCTGCAGCGACCCCATGTAGGCGGCCAGCGCCACCATGTCGGCGTTCGTCATGTTCTTCACAATCTCTTTCATGTCCGCGCTCTTGCCGCCATTGCGCACACCCGTTTTGAAGTCGTACAGCTGGCGAACGATTGCGGTCGGCGAGAGGCCTGCGAGACTCGGAACGTCGTCCTTGCCTTTGTATCCCGGTCCGTGGCAGGTGGCGCAGCTCGGTGGCTCGCTGCCGTTCGGCCAAGTTTCGGCCAGACGTTTGCCCAAAGCGAGGCTGCCTTCCGGAACGTAGGCGATGTAGGGAGTGGAGGGATCGCGAAGTTCGAACTGTTCGAAGTCCTCCGGCCCTTCGAGGATCCTTTGGCCGAGCGGCTCGGTCCCGGCTTGTTTGTCGAACTTGAACAACCAACCGGCGATTGTGGATTTGGGAACGGTGGAGGTCTCGACGACACGCACGAACGAACGCGGCGTGAGTTGGGCGAAGTACTGGGCGGCGTCCATGATTTCGGCATCTTGGATGGCTTTCGCCGTGAGTCCCATGTTGATGGTCGGCGCGCGGCCGGCGACGTGCGACTTGCGTGACCCGTCGCGAAACGCGTTCATCTGCGCAACGAAATAGGGAACGCGCAATCCCGCGAGACGCGCGTTTTCGGGGCGTCCGTTACCGGTGGGCAGGTGGCAATAGCCGCACGCGCGGACCTCTGGCTTGCGGCCGTGCGCGACAACTTCCGGCATCGCGGGATGATCGTCCGGACGCCAGTCCGGCGGTGCGAACAGGTTGGTAATCTCGGCCCGCATGTAGGAACGCGTACTGCCCGCAACCTGAAATGGTCCTGGACTGAGGGGCGGCGGCGTTTGGCCCGGAGGCAGCGTGGGATTGGTTGGGTAGGCCCACTCGGGCACGGGTTCAAGAACGGATTTCTTGCAGCCGGTCAGGAGCAGGGTGAGAACGAAGAGCGATCGAAGAGAGCGAATCACGATGAGGTATATGCTATCAGGCAAGCATCGTCTTCGACACCTAACCGCGGAGTTTGGCGACGAGATCGGTCTTACCGTGGACGTCGGTGAGGCGGAAGTCGCGGCCTTGGAAACGGTAGGTCAGTTTGGTGTGATCGAGGCCAAGCAGGTGGAGCATCGATGCGTGAAGGTCGTGGACGTGGACCGGATATTCGATCGCACGGAGACCGATTTCATCGGTCCGGCCGATGATCTGGCCGCCTTTGATTCCGCCGCCGGCCATCCAGATGCTGAAGCCGTAGGGATTGTGATCGCGGCCTTCGGGATCGCCGCCGCCGTTCATGCCGCCGTCGCTGGTCGGCGTGCGGCCGAACTCGCCGCCCCACACCACCAACGTTGTATCGAGAAGGCCGCGCGCGGCGAGATCCTGCAACAACGCAGCAACGGGCTGATCGGTCTTGGCGGCTTGGGTGACGTGGTTCTTGTCGCACTGTTTATGGCCGTCCCAGTCGCCTTCGCCGGTCGTACCGCCGGACCAAACCTGCACATACCGCACGCCGCGTTCGACAAGCCGGCGGGCCATCAGACACTTGCCTGCAAAGTCGGCGGTAGTCTTGTTGTCCATGCCGTAGAGCTTTCTCGTCGCGTCGGTTTCCTTGGAGAGATCGCCGAGTTCGGGCGCGGCCATCTGCATACGGAAGGCGAGCTCATAGGACGAGATGCGGGCATCGAGGGCCGACTCATCCTCGCGAGTTTTTTGATGCTGCTCGTTGAACCACTTGAGTTCGTCGAGCATCTCGCGCTGGCGTCCGCCGGCCATGTTGTCGGGCGGCTGGAGATTTAAGATCGGCGACGCGCCGTCGCGGAACGTGGTGCCCTGCTACCGC
>VFZQ01000681.1 GCA_016871135.1 Acidobacteriota bacterium
GGCCGAAGCACCCGCTCTCGATGTCTCCGAATCGCGCCAGCAGTTGACGATGGACCAGAAGAAGATCCGCGATCTGCCGCTACTCAATAACAGCATCTTCGCGATTCTCACGCTCGCGCCTGGCGTCACCGGTTTGAACGGCGCCTCCGACAACTTCAATCCCGAATACCTCGCAGGCATGAGCGCCAACGGCGCCAGTCCGCGCGGCAACACTTAAAACGTCGACGGCTTAAGCATCACCTCCAACATCACCAACGGCACGGCGAACCTGGGCGTGAATCCGGAAGCGGTTGAAGAACTGGCCGTCGAAACGAACACGTTCAAAGCCGAGCAGGGCCTTGGCAGTTCCATCGTCGTTTCCATCACAACCAAGGCCGGCACCAACCAGTTTCACGGCGCAGGCAACTACTGGTTCACCAATCAGGACATGCGCGCGCGTACCAGCCTACCGTTCATCGCAGCCTACGCACCGTTCAAGCGCAACAACGTCAGCGGCGCGTTCGGCGGGCCGATTCAAAAGAACAAGACCTTCTTTTTCGGCGCTGTCGAACTGCTGCGGCAGACCGATGCCACGGCAAGCGTCGAAACCATCGAAAGCCCGCAGTTCCTCACGTGGGCGCGTGCGAACTTCGCCAACACGCTAGGCACCAAGCTTCTGACCGATTTTCCCGCCTCGGCGGTGCAGGTGACCAATCCTTCGTTCCGTACGGCGCAGCAAGTGATCGGTAACGATTGCGGTACGGCAGCGGCAGCCAATATTCCCTGCGCGCTTCCCGTTCTTGCCCAGGGCACGTGGAGCCGCGCTCCGCGCCGCAACGGCTTGCAATACAGCCTCCGCGGCGATCGCTATTTCCGCGAAGGCAAGGACCGCGTCTTCGGCAGTTTCATCCGCACCGAGTCGGACAACAATAATCTCGACCCGCGACCTTTCTTCATCAACAACAGCGACCGCTTCGTTAACGCATTCCAGTCCAACTGGACGCACACGTTTAAACCGGCGCTCTTAAATGAATTCGCAGTGAGCGGCAATCGCGTGCAAGGGTTCAACGGCTTCGACTCAAAGTTGAGAATTCCGTCGATCGGCATCTCCGGTTCACGCGGTCTTGGCGTCGGCGGCGGTCTGTTCGTGCAGAACAACTGGAACTGGCGCGACGTTCTGACGTGGGTGCGCGGATCGCACTCGCTCAAATTCGGCGGCAACTACTTTTGGGGCAACGACTGGGCCGACTTCCCGCAAGGCAATAGCCGGCCGACTTTCAACTTCAACAACCTTCTCGATCTCGTGCGCGATCAGCCGTTCTCCGGCGCGGGCGCATCGCGCGACCCACTCACCGGCCAGTTGAAGCGCTATAAGTTCGGCGCGAAGGTCAACACGCTCGGCATCTTCGTGCAGGACGAATGGAAAGTTCGTCCGGACCTCACGCTCACGCTGAGCTTGCGTTACGACGACTTCGGCAATCCGAGCGGCATCCAAGAGTTCCTCTATACGAACATCTTCGTAGGGTCTGGCCAGACCTATCAGGACCGCTTCCGGGGCGCCGTCATCAAGCGCACCGACGCGCAGTTTCCCGGACGTCTCACCAACAACTGGAGCCCGCGCTTCGGTTTCGCATGGGCGCCCGGCAAGGCGCGCAAGTGGAGCGTCCGCGGTGGGATCGGTCTCTATTACGACTGGATCACACTCGGCGAGTCCATCGACCGCGTCAACATCAATCCTCCGAACTTTCTGTTCCCGCAGGTCGGCCAGTTGCTACCGATCAAACCGATCTTCGGCATCGGGAACTCCGATACTTTCCCGTACGGATTCACGCTGCCTGCCGTACCTTCGACGGGCCTCGATCAACGCGGCGGTCTGGCCGGCGTGCAAACCGCCGTCGGAGGTATCGACCCCGGCTTGAACGCGCCACGAACGATGAACTACCTGATCGGCGCGGAACGAGACTTTGGCGGCACCGTCCTCGGGTTGAACTACAGCGGCTCGTACGCGGTTGACGGAATCGTCGGCACGGATCACAACCGTTTCGCCGGCGACCTGATCGACGGCCGGCTCGACCGTCTAAACCCCAGCTTCGGCGCGATGACCTATATCCTCAACTCGAACACGATCAACTACAACGCGCTGATCGCGTCGGCACGGCGGCGCTTCGGCAGCCGAGGTGTGATGCAGGGGTCCTATACGGTCGCGAACACGAAGGATTACTATCAAGGCGGTTCGCGGTCGACTGGCTCGGGCAACATCCAGATCCCTCGCGGCTGCGTGACTTCCGCGCAAATTCAGCCTTCGATGTGCGGCATCGTTTGTCGGGCTCCGGCGTCTACCGCTTCGCCACGCCGTTCAAGGAGAACGCCATCGCCAAGCATGTGCTCGGCGGATGGGAGATCGGTTCGACGGTCATCGCGCAGACGGGCACGCCCTACTGGATGACCAACAACGCCGGCTTCAATCCGATCCGCGACGCGGCCGGCAACATCACGGGATTCCGCCCACTGAGCGGCGACTACAACGCCGACGGATTGAACTTCGATCTACCGAACGTGCCGTCGAGCTTCGTGTCCAAGCCCGACCGCTCAAGCTTCCTCGGCGCCAACGCGGGCCGCTCGGCGTATGACGTAAACGCCATCACTGCCCCAGCGGTCGGCACCGTCGGCAATAGCCCGCGCAACGCGTTCCGGCAGCAGGGCGTGCTGGCGATCGATGGGAGCGTCATTAAGAACAACCCGCTTCCGATACTGGGCGAGAGCGGCAACCTGCAGTTGAAGTTCGAGTTTTTCAATGCGATCAATCGCGTGAATCTCGGCGGCATCAACAGCAACGTGGCCGATCCGAACTTCGGGCGTATTCTCGGGCAGAATGGAAGTTCTGGACCGAGGACCGTTCAAATCGGAGCGAGGATTGCGTTCTAGCTTTCTCGCGTTCTTCCTGGCGGCGTCGCTGTATGGCGACGTCGCCGGGATTCGAGAACTCATCCGAGCGGGCCGCTTCGCCGAAGCGGTGGCGGCTTGCGATCGGGATCTGTCGACGGCGCCCTCCAACGCGGCGCTTTTGACGTTAAAGGGGCTGGCGTTGCGCGCCAGCGGCGACTCGGCTGGGGCGCTGGTCTCTTTGCGTGCGGCGTTGCGGGTTGCGCCGTCGTCTCTTCCAGCACTACAAGCCGCGGCACAGCTGGAGTTCGAGGCGCGCGATCCGCTTGCCGCGCGGCGGCTCGAAGCGATCGTCCGCGCCGATCCCGCCAATACGACCGCGCACGCCATGCTCGCCGAGTTGGCGTTCGAAACGCGCGATTGCGCAAAGGCATTGGGCCATTTCGCGAAGACCGAAGCGACCCCGTCGGCGCGCTGGCGCACGGGCGTTTGCCTTTTTGCTTTGGAACGTTGGCGCGAAGCCGCCGTGGAATTCGAAG
>VFZQ01000682.1 GCA_016871135.1 Acidobacteriota bacterium
CGGGAGAGGCATCTACGATTGCAACGTCATGCCGGTCTTGTGTGATGTCGTCGAAGAACACGAAAGCTCGACGGCCTACGGCCTATTGAATTTTGCGGGAACCTTTGTCGGCGGCATCGCCGCATACGGCGCCGGCGCGCTGCGGTCCGTTATCGGCTTGGAGGGTGCGCTGCTCGGCGCGGGTGTGATCGTACTGCTCAGCGCCGCGCTGCTGACGCGCGTGCGTTCGACGCGATTGTCATAAAACACAAAGCTCGTTCGTTAAGAATGTATGACTGTGAGCGAAATGCCGGTGACGAACCTCGACGCGCTATTCCAATCTCATTACGCGCGGTTGGCTCGTGTTGTCTATCGCGTCCTTGGAGACACGGCCCGTGCCGAGGAGATTGCCGCCGACGTATTTGTGCGGTACCGCGAAAAACCGCCGGCGGATGGCAATGTTGCGGGCTGGTTGCATCGAACCGCGATGCACCTCGCTTTCGACGCCCTTCGTAAAGACAAGCTCTCGGAGCGCTTGGCGCCGCGCCTCGCCGTCACCGGCGACGCACGCGACGACGTCGAGCGCGAGGAAGCGCGTCGTCGTGTCAGGGCGACTCTGGCGGCGATGCGGCCAGAGCGGAGTGAACTGTTGATCCTGCGGTCCGAGGGTTATAGCTATGCGGAGATCGCCTTGCTGACGGGCACAAGCCCGGCATCGGTCGGCACCTACATCTCACGCGCGGAAGAAGAATTTCGAAAGGAGTACGAACAACGTTATGGCGAACTGGGTTGAAGAACAAATGGCTTTGTTGGAGCCGCCCGCTGACTGGGTCCCCGCACGGAAAACGCAACCGCCTTCGCGCCGCTGGATCGGAATCGCGGCCGGAATCTTAGCGTGCGCGATAGTTGCCGTGCCTGCGCAGAAGCTCTGGCAACGCTTCACGACGACTCGCGTGGAAGCGGTCCGTGTTAAGACCGACTCGAATTGGCATGAGGTGATCCATTCGGAGAATCTTCCTGGCAGCGCGACCGCGCCCGAGCCGGCACGCGACCTCGACGAAGCCGCGCGCCGCCTCGGCTTCCGGCCTCGTCTGCCCCGCGCCGGGATCTTTGCCAGCGCTCCTAGCTTGATGACGATGGGCCAATTTGGCCTTCGAATCACGATCAATGTTGCCGCCTTGCGCCGGCAGGTTCCAAGCGATGTGACCGTGCCGCCCGAATGGGAGGGTGCTTCGGTTCAAATACGACAACATGGCGCAAGCATGGCCGGCTATGGAGGCGACTATATGGTGATCGAATCGGCCGCGTTGGATATCACCCACTCCGAGTCGGTTCGGCTTCCCGAACTGATCCGCGCCGTCCTTCGCGCCTCTGGAAATTCCGATGCCACCGCGACAGCGATCGCCAAACGAGCCGCCACCGATCCCGCTCTACTGCTCGGCATCGACGAAGAGGACGAAACCGAAATCCGCGAGGTCGACTTGAAGTGGGGGAAGGGAACGCTCCTTCACGATCTGGAGGGCGGCAAGGTAGTGCGGGCCGCGTTATGGTGGCGCGCCAACGGCCACATATTCGCGATCAGCGGGCCTCTGAACGATTCGCTGATGATCGCCGCGGCCAACTCGATCGAGTAGCCGCTAGACGACCAGCAATCCACGCCGGCGTGCGAGTTGAATCGTAACAACCGCGCCGGCGTTGAATTGCAGGAAGTCGGTCTCAATGCCGTCACTGAAGATGACGCCGCGCTCGGCCATCAGCGAGTGAAGCACGAGCGGAGCGTCGTTGGAGACTGCGCCGGTCAGCATTGACACGCCAGTCGTGCGAGATGGAAACGGCTCGCGAACGGTGTACATCAGAAAGTCGGAGTCCCACGGAAACGAGCGAAATTCGGCCTCGCGGCCGGCAACCAAACTTTTGTACCAACCCGTCGAGCCAAGGCCGGTCGACACAATGATGCCGCTCGAAGAGTGAGTCTCGGATTGCTCCTTCTGGCGAATTACATATCGAGCTGAAATGTGGGAACTGGGTCCGATGAACAGGTCGTTTACAGCGCACAATAGCTGGCCGTCGTTGAGCCGCGCTTCCGCCATCGATACTTCGCGCGTGGGCCGGGCTTGGCGGGCGACGGCGTCGACGATCTCGGAGACATCGGAAGTTTTGAATGGCAGCAGCTGGCCGTCCCAGCGGGCGGGGTCCGGATTCACGCCGATCAACGGTTGCCCGTCGAGATACTTCATTGTGTTGGCGACGAGACCGTCCTGGCCAAGCGCGACGACGAGATCCTCCGGGCCGAAGACGAAGTTTGGCAGGTAACGGCGGTCGAGACGATGCACGCGGGCGAGTGTTTCGATCGCCTGAGTCGTCTCGCGAACCGCTAGTTGATATTGACGATCCTCGGCAAGGTAGTCTCCGAAGTCCGCGCCAAGCCGTTCGACGTAAAAGCGCGCCTGCTCCTGCGTGTTGAATCGCTCGACGAGTTCGTTGAGGCGCGTGCGCCGCGTGACAAGAATTACCTTGCAGTCGTTGGGCCGAGGCCGGCTCATCGCTTTTTCGTCAGCTCGCGGAGCAGGTCCGGCGAGATGTTCAACTCACCGATCTTGTCCGCGCGGGAGGCCATTTCCTGGAACGCCGACGAGATGAGTTGTTCCGGGTTCATTCCGGTTTGCGCCAGAACTTGAAGGACCTTCGCGTCGATCTGGCTCATCGATTCGAACAGGGTCCGCATGCCGTAGGCGCGGGCTTCGGATTCGGTGCGCGAGTTTTCCGCCGCCGCGGCGACAAACGACTTGCGAAGTGTCTCCTGATCGATCTGCGCTTCGAGGCGCGCGCGCTCCAGATCCTGCTGCTTTTCCTGGACGGCGCGATCGGCGTCCATCTTCGCTTCGCGGATTTGGCGCTGCTTGTTCTCAACCGCGATTTCCGTGTTGAGCTCATTCTCCTTGATGGCGCGTTCTTGCTCGACGGCGGCATTGCGCCGCGCGTACGTCGACTCGTCGGCCTTCTTTAACAACGCTTCGCGTGTTTCGGCTTCGAGCGCTCGCGCGGTCTCCGGCGTAGGCTTGATGGCGACGATCGCCAGCCCGAGAATTTCAACCCCAAGTGCCGCGACTTCCGGCGCGGCGCGCAGTCCGTTGCGCACCGTGTCGGCGAGCGCCGTCGTCGAGCCGAGAGCATCGCGCAACGGCAACTGCTGAATCATTGCGTGCACTTGAACTTGCATCGTGTTGAGCATGCGAAATCCGAGGCGCTGCGGGTCTTCCGAGAGATGGCGTTTGGTGCCGGGGTCGATCGCAAAATTCATCAACCCGGCGATCTTGCGAGGATCGGCGATCCGATAGGTGAGTTGGCCTTGAATCGTGACTGTCTGAAAATCCGCCGTTCGCTCTTCGAACATGAAGGGCGCTTCCGCACTCTCAAGC
>VFZQ01000683.1 GCA_016871135.1 Acidobacteriota bacterium
AGATACATTTCGCTCGCTGTTGCCGGCCGCCATGCGTGAGGCGCTGGCGGCGGCGGACTAATCAACGCTATTTGCCGTCGCGCTTGAATACGACCGGCGGCGCCGCCGGTTCCAGTTTGACCTCGACGCGGTCGATGACGCCGTCAAGCGAGGTCAGGAACTGCACCCGCGCGCTGTTGCCCCGCGCAAACGTGTCGTAGTGAAAGTGGCGAAGCGTCAGGCTGTTGCCGGCGAAGATCCACCGCAACCCTGTCTCTCGAGCTTCGATTTTCACGGTTCCGTAGGCGGGATGCGTGAAACTGCCGGCGTAGTCGCCGAGCGGATGCGATGGCTTCGTGCCGGCTATCTTTGACGCCTCGAGCGCCTTTCGCTCCGCGGCCGCTTTGGCTTCGGCCGCCTTGTCGTCTTTGAGAAAGATTGCCTGCCAGTCTTCCGGCGGCAGTCCGAGCAGCTTGTCCCATATAATACGCGACAACACCTGCGGCACCGGACGCGCGACGCGATTCTGGAGGATCATCACACCTGCGTTCTCATCCGGCAGAAACGCCAGCAGCGCATGGTATCCGCCAATCGTTCCCGTGTGGAAGATCACCTTGCGCCCACGATGCGGCAGCGTCATTAAGCCGAGTCCGTAAACGCCTTCGCCCATCGCTTCGGGGCCAATGGCGCCGGCGGGCGTGATCGTGCGCGGTTCTCGCATGCGGTCGAACTGCGCGGCCGACGGCAGCCCTTTCCCGCCGCGGTCCATGTGCGCGCGGAGATACGCCGTCATTTCCGTCAGCGGCGCGATCACACAGCCGGCCGGACAGATCGCCTCCTGATTCACCGGCAGCGGAACGGCTTTCAACGCCCCGTTTTCGAGTCCATACGTCTGCGCGAAGTCAGAGGTTTTCTGTGTTTCGGCCGCCGAGAAGTTAGCAAGTTTCATGCCCAGCGGATCGAGCACCCGCGCGCGCACCAGCCGCTCCCAGGAATCGCCAGAAATCCGTTCCGCCAGCACGCCGGCTGCGAGGTACATCAGATTGTTGTACTGAAACGCCTCGCGAAATTCGCGGCTGGGCTCGAGGTATCGCAGCCGCGCGAAGATCTCCCGGCGTCCCAGGCCGACGCCCCACATGGTGTCGTGTCGCGGAAGTCCCGTGCGATGACTTAATAGATCGATCGCGGTCGTGTGTTCGCTGGCGATGGGATCGTGTAGCCGGAAGTCCGGCATGTAGTCGCGCACCGGTTTATCCCATTGCAGTTTGCCTTCATCGGCCAGCGACGCGAGCGCGAGCGCCGTCATCGACTTCGTGATCGACCCGATCGCGAACAGCGTGTCGGGAGTGACGGGCAACTTGCGTTCGACGTCGCGGAAGCCGTAGCCGCGCGAATGGATGACCTGGCCGTTGTGGACGACGGCGAGCGCCAGACCTGGGACCTGCCATTGTTTCATCGCCGCGTCGACGGCGTCGTCAATCCCCTTGAGCTTGTCCTGCGCCGCGACGCAAAGTGCGGTCGCGAAGAATAGACGGATCATTCGGAAATCATAGCAGGGGACGTTTCTGTGCATAGCCGCACGAAAGCGCCAACCGCGTCGATTGCCCTTTGGCCTTCCGGTGGCACATCGCGAAACAGGCGCTAGACGTGCGCCATGGCTGGATGATCGTCGAACTGAACTGCACCTCCCGCCGATTCCGCTCGTGTCGCGAACTCGCGGATCTGGTCTACAAGCACTTCCGCGCAAGCGCGCCAATCAGCATGCCGTGTGTACGACGGGAACCAAAGAAGAAGCGGCCGCCGTGGAAGTAGAGTATAACCGGACCATCCGCGCCCGGCGGTTCGATCCACGGTCCCCCGACTTGCCCGGCGCGGGAGCGCGCGCGCGGCACCTATTATCGTACCGGTCAATACGCGAAGGACATCGTCGAATCGAGCGGGTGGCGGCGCCGGTGGCGGAATATTCACATCGACCATTACAAAAAGGCAGCCCGCTAGCCCCTGGTGCGGTTGATCCCGATACCGGCGACAATCCAGATGGCCGCAAAGATAACGAGTTCGATCGCAACGGGCGCGATCATCCGCGCCACAATGTAGAGATTCACGATTGCGGCCGCCGGGGCGATCAACCATATCAGGGGAACGCGAAACGTTGAGCGCGGCTGCTTGCGCCGCAGCAAAGGCAACGCGCCGGCGACCGCGGTGAACGCGATCAGCGTGCCGATGACGGCCAGATCGTAGAGCTTTCCGGTGGGAATGGTCAGGCACAAGACCGTGATCGCCACGCCTGAAACGGCGATCGCGCCTACAGGCGCTAACGTGCGCTCGGAGATGCGGCCCATTACCGCCGGCAAGGCGCCATCCTTCGCCATGGCGAAGAAGACGCGGCTCTGGCCCATCATCATGGCGATGAGCACCGTGCTGAGGCCGACGGCGATCGCGAGCCGGGCCGCCGGTTCGAACGCGGGCGCCATGCCCGCCATCTCCGCGCGCAAGGGCGGCATGACGGCTCCATACGCCGCGATAACCACGAGGTAGATCGCCGTCGTAACCGCTAAGGAGCCGATTACGCCGAAGGGCAGATCGCGGGCGGGCCGTTTGCATTCAAGTCCCAACGTGGAAACCGTTTCGAAGCCCAGGTAGGAAAACACCGCTGGGCCCGCCACCGCGCTCCAATCGCCCTCGAATGCAAACGGAAAGCCGCGGCCTCCAGTGCGGGAGAACGCGCCCGCGACGAGTATTGCGAGGACTCCGCATTTCAGAACAACCAATGCCGTGTTCAATCCCGCCGAGATCCGGATTCCGAACGCCAACAAGACCGCGACGCCTATCGAGGCGATGGCCCCGCCTACCGGGCCCTTCATCCACAAATTCGCGACCGCGGCCGCTCCAAACGAGTATTCGAGAACCAACGCTCCCGCCACAAGCCACGCCGCACGCGGGCCGAGCGTCAGGCGCGCATAACTATAGGCCGATCCCGCGCCGCCGTCGACCGCCGCGAATTCGGCGTAACAGAGCGCCGTCAACGCACAGGCTAGCGCCGCAACGAGGTAGCCTCCAAGTAGCGCTGGCGCACCATAACGGTGCGCCAGTCCGGGAGTCGAAAGGAATATACCCGCGCCGATCATGCACCCTACCCCGGTCGCTATCAGTTGGCCGGGGCCGAGCGCGCGGCGGAGCACTACTTGTTCAGCATCGTCTCGCGCGAGGCGACGACTTTATCGATCATGCCGTAGTCGACGGCCTGCAAGGGATCCATGATGTAATCGCGGTCGACGTCGCGGGCGATGCGGTCGACCGGCTGGTTGCAGGCGTTGGCCAGAATCGTGTTCAGCGACTCGCGCATGCGCAGAATTTCGCGCGCATAGATATCGATGTCGGTGGCTTGTCCGGCCAACCCGTGCATTGACGGCTG
>VFZQ01000684.1 GCA_016871135.1 Acidobacteriota bacterium
GCGTGTGGCAGAATCACTTCGGCCGCGGCATCGTGTCGTCGACCAACGATTTTGGCCGGCAAGGCGATCCGCCCTCACACCCCGAACTGCTCGAATGGCTGAGCGCCGAATTCATGGACAACGCCTGGAGCCTCAAGAAACTGCACCGTACGATGATGCTCTCGGAGACCTATCAATCGTCGAGCGCCTTCAATGCCAAAGCCGCCGCCGCCGATGCCGAGAACACGCTGCTGTGGCGGATGAACCGCCGGCGGCTTGAGGCCGAAGCGATCCGCGACACGCTGCTATCGGCCGCCGGTAATTTGAAGACCAAGATGTTCGGCCCCGCGGTCGTCACACCGGTTGTTGAAGAGGAGATGGATGGCGTACGCGACGCCTCGCAGTGGCCCGTCACAGCCGATGTCACGGAGTTCGACCGCCGTTCGATTTATCTATTCGTCAAGCGCTCGTTCCGCCTTCCGATGATGGAGACCTTCGACACGCCCGACACCACGCAGAGCTGCGCGCGCCGAGAGAGCTCGACTGTTGCTCCGCAAGCCCTCGCCATGATGAACGGCGGGTTCGCCGTCGCGCAGGCGAAACGCTTCGGCCAGCGGATCGCCAAAGCCGATCCCCCCGCGCGCGTCGATACGGCGTTCGAGATCGCTCTCGGCCGCAAGCCATCGGACGCCGAACGCGCCAAAGCGCAGGACTTCCTCGATAAGGCCAGCCCCGAAGCGCTCGCGCTGCTAGTCTTCAATATGAGTGAATTCGTCTACGTCGACTAGACCTGATTGACCTTTTCCCAGGTCATCGGCTGGCCGCTCGTACACGCCGTCAACGCCATCACCGCGACAAGGGAGCTTTCCGCGCCCCACAGCGCCGCGTTCTCCATCTTGCCGGTCCGGACGCCTTCGACGAACTCGTTGACGTTATCGAGCGTGATGTCGTGCGTTGTCTTGGCCTCTTCGACAGGCTTGCCCTTTCGGTACACCGAATACCCGCGCCGCGAAACGTTCACCGTGCCCTTCTCGCACACGAACGTTTCGGACACATCGCTGTAGCCCGGGTCCTGGCCGAACTGATTCGCGGCGTAGCTGAAGATCGTGCCGTCCTCAAACTGGAACGTGCACGACAGGCTGTCGTAAATATCGCCGATATCGGTCCGCGACATCCGCGCGCCCGAGCCCGACACACGCACCGGATGCGTGCCCATGAACCAGTTCACAACGTCGATGTTGTGGCAGTCCTGCTCGATCAAGATATCGCCCGACAACTCGCGGTAGAAGAACCAGTTCCGAATCCGCTCTTCTTCTTTCGCGTGGCCTTTCTTGACCGGGGGGCCGCCGCCCATCCACGCCGCTCGAACCTGCAACACGCGGCCCAGTTCGCCCGATCGCACCAGCGCCTGCATCTTCCGGTAGTCCTTGCCGTAGCGCTGTTGATAGTCCATCGTGATGCGCTTGGTCGGATCCGCCTTCCGCGCCGCGCGCAGCACGCGCTGGCAACCGGCCGCGTCCACGCCCGCCGGCTTCTCCAGGAAGATGTGCTTCTTGGCGCCCACCGCGCGCTCAAAGTGTTCCGGATGCAAGAACGCGGGCGTCGCGATCAGCACGGCGTCGATCGACTTGTCGTTCAACATCGCGTCCAGCGTGTTGTGCCGCTTGGCGCCCGAATAACGCTGCGCGGCCACCTGGAAACGGTCTTCATAGATATCGTTGTACGCGGCCACGCGCGCGTTCTCATTCTTGGCGAACAAGCCGCTGACGTGCATGCCGCGGTTGCCGCAGCCGACGAGCCCAATCGTCACCGCCGAATTGGCCTGCGAGCCGCGCACCGACTTCGCCGCCACAATGGAGAACGCCGCGGACTTCACAAAGCCCCGGCGCGTGTTGTCGAGTTGCATAGCGCCTAATAGTATCTCAACTTTCTTGAAACGATTCGCACCGTTTACAATCTAACCAGAAGTCTATGTCCCGCTACCTTTTGTTTCTACTCGCCCTTTCCGCCTTCGCCGACCACGTCACCATGAAAAATGGCGACCGTCTGTCCGGCAAAGTTCTCAGCGTCGACGAAAAAGCCCTGGTGCTCAAGTCCGACCTCGCCGGCACCGTTAACATCCCCTGGGAATCGATCGAGACCATTCAGTCGAAAGAACCGCTCAACCTCATCTTGAAAGACGGCCAGACCATTGTTGGTTCCCTTAACGCCAATGGAACCGAGTACCGCATCACGACCGCCTAGGCCGGTGAAGTGACGGCGAAGAAGGAATCGATCCAAGCGATCCGCAGCGACGAAGAACAGAAGCGATACCTCGCCAAACTCGACCGTCTTCAAAACCCACGCCTAACCGATCTCTGGCAGGGCTTCTTCGACGCCGGCTACGCCTCTACTCGCGGCAACGCCGACACGAACACGTTCAATCTCAGCGCCAACGCTGCACGCACGACGAACCGTGACAAGATCGCCGTCTACTTCACATCGTTGAACACGTCCGCCCTCGTCAACGACAAGAGCGTACAGACCGCCAATGCGATTCGGGGCGGTGTCAAATACAACGTCGAAGTGTCGAAGAAGGCGTTTGCCTTCGGCCTTACCGATCTCGAATTCGACGAGTTCCAAAAGCTCGATCTACGCTGGGTCATCGCCGGCGGCGGCGGTTATCATGTCGTCCGCAACAAGCAGACGATGTTCGATGTTTTCAGCGGCGCCGGCTACAACCGCGAGTTCTTCTCAACAGGCCTTAAACGCAATTCGGGGGAAATCCTGTTTGGCGAAGAACTCGCGCACAAGCTCAACAAGGCCGTGAGCCTCACCGAAAAGCTGGTGATTTATCCCAACATCTCCAGTCGCGGCAACTACCGCGTGAACTTTGATGCCGGCATGGTCACGGCGCTGAGCCGCTGGCTTGGTTGGAGCGTGAACTTCTCCAACCGGTACCTCTCTAACCCAGTCCCCGGCGCCAAGAACAACGACTTCATCTTCACCACCGGGGTCCGTCTGACCTTTGTTCCGCCCGCCAACTAGGGGAACATTGCCGCTTGCAGCGGCGTATGGTTAAGCATGCGTTCCCTCATCGGCCTCGCGATACTCAGCGCCGCCGCTCAAACCGTCGAAGTGCCTTTTCGATCGCACGACGGCCACGCGATGCTCGGCAAGCTTCCGCTGCCCGATGCGCCGAAGGCCGTTGTCATCTATGTGCAAACCGCCGAAGGCGCGACCGTCGACATGAAGCGCCCGAAGCCCGGCGGCACGTTTAACTACTTCGATCTTTACCGCGAGAAGCTCCCGCCGCTCGGCGTTGGTTTCTTCAGCTACGAAGGCCGCGGCATCAAGATGGGCCCGAAGCCGCCGCGCTTTGAAGAGATCGACGAGGCGGCGTACAACACCTCGACGCTCGACAAT
>VFZQ01000685.1 GCA_016871135.1 Acidobacteriota bacterium
CGTCTTCTCCGAGCCGCTCGCGCGGGAACTCAACGCGCAGAACGGCGAGGGCGTTTTGCTGCGGATTGAAAAGCCGAGCGCCATGCCGCAGGAATCTCTCTTCGCACGCAAGGAACAGTCGGTGCGTACGATCCGCTTCCGCTATCGCAGTTCGCTGCCCGACGCCGGCATCGGCGGATTTTCGCTGCAACCCCGCCAGGGTGCCGCGCGCACCGCCTTCGTGCGGCTCTCCATGTTGCAAACCGAGATGGACTTGGACGGCCGCGCCAACTTGGTGTTAATGCCGGAAGAGGCCCGGTCCGACCTGCCGATTCTGGGCCACCTGCAACTCGAGGATGTCGGTCTGCGGCTGCGTCGTCCGCGCGGGTGCGACTGTCTCCAGTTGGAGAGCCCCGCGGGTCTCTTGCGGGACGATCAGGTCAAACGCGCGTTGGACGCCGCGCGCAAGGACGGCCTTCGTACCGAGATGTACTTCACCTATCTCGCCAACGCAATCCGCACACCGAACGCATCGGTGCCCTACTCGCTGGTGGTCGCCAAAGAGGGCATCCCCGATGGGAGGATCGTACTCAATGAGTGGACCGCGTCGGAACTCGACGCCAGCGAGGGTAACACGGTGACGCTCGACTATTTCCTCTGGAAGCAGGAAGGCCGATTGCTCACCGAATCGAGCGTTTTCAAAGTCAACGCGGTCTCGCCGATGTCCGAGGTAGGCGACCGCTATATGGCCCCCGAGTATCCCGGCATCTCCGGCGAATCGAGCATGAGCGATTGGGACCCGCCGTTCCCCATGGATCTTGAAAAGATTCGAAAACAGGACGAAAAATATTGGGATCGCTATCGCGCCACGCCGAAAGCGGCGATAAGCCTCTCCGACGGCCAGCGCCTCTGGGAGACGCGGTTCGGCCGCGTTACCGCCATCCGGTTCTACCGCGCCGACGGCGCCGCGCCGTCGTTGAATCTCGCGCCGTCGACCGATCTGGCCCGCGACGGAATTACGCTGCTCGCGCCGAAGCGCCAGGCCGAGGAAGCCGCCGGCGGCACCACTGATTTCGGCGAGTACTTCGGCTACTTCAGTTTCTTTCTCACGGTCTCCGCGCTGCTTTTAACAAGCCTGTTTTTCCGCCTCGGCATCGAACAGCGGCTGCGCGAAATCGGCTTGTATCGGTGTCTGGGCTTCAACGCCACGGCCGTGCGCCGCGTATTTCTGCGCGAGGGAATGATCATCGGAATCGCGGGTTCCGTGGCTGGCGTCATTGGCGGCGCGATTTACTCGGCCGTAATTTTGTACGGCCTGAGCACCTGGTGGTCCGACGCGGTCGGCACAACGTCGCTTTCCCTGCACTTCACGGCGAAGCCGTTTACGGCATCGATCATCCAAGGCGTGGGAATTTCCATTCTCGTCATCGGGATCAGTCTGCGGCAACTGCGCGGGCTTTCTCCGCGCCAGTTGTTGGCTGGCTATAACCGCGAATCCAAGGACGCCGCTTCGATCTGGCAGCGTCGCGCGGCCTTCGGATTTACGGGGCTCGGAATCGGCCTCCTGATCGCGGGTTTGACGTCCGCCATCAGTCCGGAGGGCGGTTTCTTCGGCGCTGGCTTCTGCCTGCTGACCGGCGCTTCGATGTTCTGCCGGCTTTGGTTGGAACAGCCTCGGCCGGAGCCCGCGCGCACCTTGCCGAACCTCGCCCTGGCGAGCGCCGCGCAGAAGTCGTCGCGGAGTTTCTTCACGATTCTTCTGATCGCGCTCGCGGTCTTTCTGCTCGTTGCGCTCGAAGCGTTTCGATTCACGCCGGGCACGATCGACCTCGACAAACGTTCCGGTACCGGCGGATTTCCACTGCTGGCCGACTCGCAGTGGCCGATTTATCAGAATTTGAATAGCAAGGAAGGCCGCGCGGCGCTCGGATTGGACGAGAAATCGCTCAAGGGCATGATCGTCTCGCCGTTTCGAGTCCGGCCCGGCGAAGATGCCAGTTGTTTGAACCTCTATCAACCCACTCGCCCGCGCATCGTCGGCGCACCGGCGGCATTTCGAAAGGAAGACCGCTTCCGCGTTTCTCCCGCGAATGCCTGGGAGTTGCTTGCGAATCGAGACGTATCCGCGGAGGTGCCCGCGCTGCTCGACGCGAACACGCTGCAATACAACTTCCATCGCAAGGTCGGCGACTACATCGATATTCCGCACGGCGCCGAATCGATCCGCCTGCGCGTCGTCGGAACATTGTCGGGAAGCCTGTTCCAAAGCGAGATCCTCATCGCCGAGGAACAGTTCATCCGGCTGTTCCCGGAAGAACAGGGATTCCGGTTCTTCCTCATCGACGCGTCCGATTCCATGTGGCCCCAGATCACCGCGGCGCTCGAAGACCGGCTCAGCGATAGCGGCTTTGACGTAATGCCGGCGGCCGATCGCCTCGCGCAATATCATCGCGTCGAGAACACGTACCTGTCGACGTTTCAGGCTCTCGGCGCGCTCGGCCTGCTTCTCGGCACCGTCGGCATGGCCGTCGTCTTGCTGCGCAACGTCCTGGAGCGCCGCAAGGAACTCGCGCTGCTCGCCGCGATCGGCTTTACCAGGCGCGATATCGCCAAGCTGATTCTTTTCGAGAACATTGCTCTCTTGATTGCCGGTCTGACGATCGGCTCCATCTGCGCATTGTTGGCGGTCAGCCCCGCGCTCGCCAAGCGATCGCAATCGCTTCCATTCGATTCCCTGGCCGCCTTGATCGCACTGGTTTTTTGCACCGGCGCGGCGTCGGCCTGGATCGCGACGCGCGCTGCCGTGCGCGCGCCTTTGCTCGAATCTTTGCGCTCGGAGTAGCATGGAAGAGTAATGAGAATTCTCGTGTTGTTTTCCCTCGCGTTAACCGCTTGCGCGCAAGACAAAGCCAAAGTTGAGCTCGGCCGCTATCTGGTCGAGGAAGCCGCCGCGTGCGGCTTCTGCCACACCCCAAAGTCCGCCGACGGCGCCTTCGACAAATCGAAGTGGCTCAAAGGGACCACACTCGACATCCAACCGATCGGCGCGCCGCCGAAAGACTGGCACAAGGCTTCGCCGGATCTTACGCCCAGCGGCAAATTGTGGATGAAGTGGGGAGAAGCGTCGATGCTGAAGTACTTGCAAACAGGATTGACGCCAAGCGGCAAATTCGCCGGCCCGCCAATGCCGGTCTACAAGTTCAAGCCGGAACACGCCGAAGCGATCTTGGCGTACCTAAAAACACTGAAGTAGATCCGGACGCGACGCCGATCCTCCGCGACTCCGCCAAACCTGCCCCGTTTGCCCCCGCAGAATTTTCCTGACCCACTTTTACTAATGTTTTGTTTCAAACAACCGAAGCCTCCGCCTCCCCATCCTCCCCCCGCCCCGCC
>VFZQ01000686.1 GCA_016871135.1 Acidobacteriota bacterium
GCCGCGCGCCTTTGACAACGCGCGTTCCAGATTCGGCTCATACACATCGCAGATCGCCGTGACATCGACAGCGGCGTCTTTTTGAAACTCGCTCATGACAAACGTGCCCCGGCCACCAGCGCCAATCACACCGAGGCGAACCCGATCGGAGGCGAGCGCCGCCGCACTCATCAAAAACGTTCGACGGTACATGGACTTATCATAGAAGAATCACATGAAAGCACTACTTCTCAAGGAATACATGAAGCTAGAAGTCACCGACTTCCCCGAGCCCGAGATCGGTCCAGACGACATTCTCGTTCGCGTACGCGCCTGCGGCATCTGCGGCAGCGACATCCACGGCATCGACGGCTCCAGCGGCCGCCGCATTCCCCCGCTGGTAATGGGTCACGAAGCCGCCGGCACCGTCGAGAAGATCGGCAGCGCCGTCAAGGCGTTCGCGCCCGGCGACCGCGTGACATTTGACTCGATGATCTCGTGCGGCAAGTGCTCTTTCTGCACGAGCGGACATCGCAATCTCTGCGACAGCCGCGTCATTCTCGGGGTTTCGTGCGGCGACTACCGCCGGCACGGCGCGTTCGCCGAATACGTCTCGGTGCCGGAGCGTATCTGCTACAAGATTCCGGATGCGCTGCCGTTTGAACACGCCGCGTTAATCGAAGCTGTTTCGGTCGCCGTCCACGCTGTCGATATCACGCCGGTGAAGCTGGGCGATTCCGCGGTCGTTGTTGGCGCGGGGATGATCGGATTGTTGACGATTCAAGCCGCGCTGAACGCGGGCTGCACAACGGTGTACGCCATCGATCTCGACGACGCGAAGCTCGCGCTCGCCAAGGAACTCGGCGCGACCGAAGGCTTTAATCCCAAGACTTGCGATGCCGCCGCTGAAATTGTCAAGCGTACCGAAGGCCGCGGCGCCGATATCGTGCTCGAAGCCGTTGGCGCGACTTCGCCGATTCAAACCGCGCTCGATTGCGTGCGCAAGGGCGGTGTCGTGACGCTAATCGGAAACATCACGCCGCGTATCGATCTGCATTTGCAGAAAGTGGTCACGCGCGAAATCCGTCTACAGGGCACTTGCGGTTCGAACGGCGAGTATCCGGCCTGCATCGACTTGCTGGTTAAAGGACTGATCAAAGTCGACAAAATCATCAGCGCGAAGGTTTCGCTCGATGACGCGGCCAACGCATTCAACCGCCTTTACAATCACGAGCCCAATCTGATGAAAGTGATCGTGCAGCCCTAATGAATCCAACTCCATTCTTCAACCTCACCGGCCGCGTGGCCGTGGTGACCGGCGCGAGCCGCGGACTCGGCCAGTACTTCGGAAGGGCGTTGGCGAAGTCCGGCGCCGACCTTGTGATCACGAGCCGCAAGAAAGACGACTGCGCCGCGTTTGTAAAAGAGATCGAAGCTCTCGGCCGCAAGGCGATTCCGGTCGAGCTCGATGTCCGCAACTACGACAGCATCGTGAGGTTCGCGGAGGAAGCCGAAGCCGCCTACGGTAAGATCGACATCCTGGTGAACAACGCCGGCTGCAATGTGCGCAAGCCAGCCGTCGATATTAGCTGGGACGAGTACAACCTCGTGCTCGAAACCAATCTGCGCGGTACGTTCTTCGTGGCGCAACAAATCGCGAAGAAAATGATTCCGCGCGAATACGGCCGCATCGTCAACATCGGTTCGGTAACGAGCGTGTTCGGCTACGCCGGCATCGCGCCGTATTGCGCTTCGCGCGGCGGTGTGAAGCAGTTGACCATGGCTCTTGCCGACGAGTGGGGCAAAAACGGAATCACCGTGAATTGTTTGGCCCCGGGTTGGTTTCGCACCGAGCAAAACAAGGTGCTCTACGACAACCAAGAGTGGCTTGAGTACTTGAAGGACCGCATTCCGGTCAAACGTCCGGGCCAGCCGAACGATCTCGACGGCGCGGTCGTCTTCCTCGCTTCCGAAGAGAGCCGGTACGTCAGCGGACAGACGTTGCTGGTCGACGGTGGCATCTCGACCGGTGCGACACGGGCCTCCGTGCAGTCCAAATAGAGGAGATGCGGGTTGGCATCATCGGTTGCGGACGCGTGGCGGACTCGCTTCATTTCCCCGCGCTGCGACGCATCCCCGGTGTTAACGTAACCGCATTGTGCGATCTCGACGCCGGCCGCTTGACCGAGTGCGGCCGGCGTCACGGCGTTTCGCAGTTGCACTCGGTTCCTGAAAAACTTGCCGCCGATGGAACGGTCGATGTGATCCTACTGGCGGCGCCAACCGCGGCTCATCACGCCGCGATGTTGGAGGTCGCCGGTTTCGGCAAGCCGGTGTATCTGGAAAAGCCAGTGGCTCGGACAATGGAAGAGGCGCGGGAGATCGCGGTGCTGGAGGCAAAGGTGCGAGTCGGTATGGGGTTCAATCTTCGTTCACACCGGCTCGTCGACCGCGCCAGAAGCGTTGTGCAATCCGGCGCGTTGGGGCGCATTGTGGGGATTCGGAGTTTGCTGATCGGCGGCGATGCAAATCGGCCGCTGTGGCAAACCCGTTTCGAGGACGGCGGCGGCCCGCTGCATGAATTGGGGGTTCATCACTTCGATCTTTGGCGATTTCTGCTTGGGGAAGAAGTAACGGACCCGCGCGCATCTGGAGACATCGACTCCACCGTTTCGGTGACGGCCCGTTTCGAAAGCGGCGCCGCGGCGAGTGCGATGTTTGCGCTAAACGGCACGCCCGCCAACGAAATCGAAATCATCGGCGAACGATTCCGTCTTCGGTTCTCGCTCTATCAGGGTGACAGTTTTGCAACAGAACCGGCGGGCCGCGCGCGAGCGATGTTGGCCTGGGTGAAGGAACTCCCCGACGCCGCGCGATCAGCGCGATTCGGTGGCGACTTCATCGATTCCTATCGACGGCACTGGCTGCGGTTCTTCGAGAGCGTGCGAAGCGGCAATCCAATGCCAGCCACGGTCGATGACGGAATCCACGCCCTGCGCGTGGTCTTGGACGCCGCGAGATGAACCAACCCGCGCTCAGCGTTGTGCTTGCAGCGCCGCATGCATGGCAAGCCATCGACCTTACGCTGCGCTATCTGCGCGTGCAGACGGTGTGGCGCGAGATCGAACTGATTCTAGTTGGACCATCGCGGGCCGGGGCTCCCGCGATCGATGGATGCTGGGGACTACAGGTTTTGGAGACGAGCGGCGCTTGTTCGATCGGAGACGCGAACGCACTCGGTATCGCCGCCGCGCGGGCCGAGATCGTCGCGCTCGCCGAGGACCATTGCTTTCCGAGTCCCGACTGGGCCGAAGCGCTGATCGCGGCGCATCAATCGAATCACGCCGTGGTGGGCCCCGTTGTGCGCAACGCCAATCCGGCGACCTCGATCAG
>VFZQ01000687.1 GCA_016871135.1 Acidobacteriota bacterium
GTTGTACCAGGGTTTGAACCCAAATCGCCAGATCCATCTCTTCCCCGATCCCGCTGAATGCGAGAAAGAGGACCCCGAATGGCCAAAAATCGCCTAGCTTAACGCGTCTGGCCCACATTCCGGGCCTCGCGCCCGAACATCCCGGCAACCCATACACCCGAAGTGTCTCTAAACGCCGAAACACCGGCCGATTGGGCCGACCGCACCCGCCGACAGACTCGTCTCCGCCGAACTGTTCAAGAACTTCGTCGACCCAGACCGCTTCGATTCGCTTTTGGAACAATTTTAGGGCATGCTATTGAGGAGAGTGGCGTGGAGGCGCCGCTTATCCCCCAGCAGCTGGAGCCTCCGCCATGCAAGTCCAACAGTATTACCTTGCCTGCCTCGCGCACGCCTCTTACCTTCTCAGCTATACCGGAGAAGCCGCTGTCATCGACCCGCGCCGCGATGTCGACATCTACATCGACGACGCCGCCAAACTCGGCGTCCGCATCAAGTACGTCATCGAAACCCACCTCCACGCCGACTTCGTCTCCGGCCATCTCGAACTCGCCGCCCGCACGGGCGCGCAGATTGTGCTCGGCCATCGCGCCGGCGCGAAGTTCCCCCACAAGGCCGTCCGCGATAACGACGTGCTCAAACTCGGTTCGGCGAGCATACTCGTCCTCGAAACCCCAGGCCACACCGTCGAGAGCATCTCTCTCGTCACCGTCGATCCCCCTGCCGTCTTCACCGGCGACACGCTCTTCATCGGCGATGTCGGCCGCCCCGACCTCGACGCCAAACACACGCCGAAGGAGCTCGCGGCCATGCTCTACAACAGCCTTCACAACAAGCTGTTGCTATTGCGCGACGACGTCTCCGTCTATCCCGCCCACGGCGCCGGATCGCTCTGCGGCCGGGCGATCTCGAACGAGCGTAGTTCGACGATTGGCGATCAGAAACGTACCAACTACGCCTGCCGCCCGATGACCGAAGACGAGTTCATCGCCGTCGTTACGGCCGATCTCCCCGAACGCCCCGCCTACTTCGCTCGCGACGTCGAGATCAACCGCGCCGGCGCGCCCGCCCTTTCCGACATGAAGCCGCTGCCGGCGCTTTCACCGATTCTGGCGGCCTCTCGCATCCGCAACGGCGCGATTGTGATCGACACCCGGCCCGGCCATCAGTTCGCTTCGGGTCACATCCCCGGCTCGCTTAACATCGGCCTCAACGGACAATTCGCCGCCTGGGCCGGATCGCTGCTGCCCGCTGAACGAGAAGTGATCCTCGTATGCGAGGAGATCGGCAAAGTGGAAGAGTCGCGCATGCGCCTGTCCCGCGTCGGCATTGACAAAGTCGTCGGCTATGTCGCACAGGGGATCCTCGGCTGGCAAGGCGAAGATCAGCCCGTCGCCAGCCTGCCGCAAATCACCGCCGGCGGTTTAGTAGAGCGCTTCGGCGACTACACGATGCTGGACGTTCGCAACGACAGCGAAGTCGCGCAAGGCGCCATCCCCGGTTCTCTTCACATCCCGCTCGGCACCATCAACCATCGTCTCGATCGAATTCCGAAGTCGAAACCGGTCCTCGTCTACTGTAAGAGCGGTTACCGCGCGGCGGCCGCCGCCAGCCTCTTGTCGGCTAATGGTTTCGCCGACGTCGTCAACCTCATCGGCGGCTACGACGCCTGGGCCGCTATGACCTCTTCCCAAAACACCAAAGCGTCTTCCGCGTCCTGACGTAGATCCTGCCGTCCGCGATCGCCGGCGTCACAAATGACGGGTCTCCCAAATCGTTTACGGCCAGCGTGTCCCACTCCGCGCCCGCTTTCACCACTACCACTTTCCCGTCGTTGTTCACGATATAGATCTTCCCATCCGCCGCGACCGGCGACGAGTAGTAGTCCCCAACCGCATCCTTCAAACGCGCTTCCTTCAGCGTCTTCCCCGTTTCGCGATCGACCGATGTGAAGATCCCGCCCGGCCGCACATGATACAGCACGCCCTCGTAGACGATCGGCGAATTCAAATACGGCAACCCCTTCGTCGCGCGCCACAGCACATGCGTTTTGGTGACATCGCCCGCCCCGCCCAACTTCACCGCCGTTAGCCCGCCCGCGCCCTTGATCTGATCGAACGACTTCTTCCACTCCGCCGCGTCCAACTCGCCGTCTTTATTGCCGAAGTCGCGATCGGTGCGCTCGGCGAACGCGCGGCTCCCCGAGTCGGGCCATTCGGCCGGTTGGATCTTCCCGTCTTTGTTTTTATCGAACGCGTTTAACATCGGATCGAATGGTTGATCGGCGTCAAACAGAGGCTCGCACACATAGAGCCGGTCGCCGTCGATCAACGGAACCGTCACCGGCGCGCCGCTCACGCCGGTTACCCACCACACTCGCCTGCCGGACTTCTGATCGTATGCCGTCAACTCCAACGCGCCGCTGACGATCACCGTGTCCTTGTAGATCGACGGCGTCGAGTACCCGCCCGTCACGCCGCTCGGCCGGTCGGTCTTCCAAAGCAACTTCCCATCGCTCGCCGAATAGGCCGCCGCGTACGAGTTGCCAAGTTGATCGGCGACCAGAAACACGCGTCCCTCGTGAACAACCATTGAGTTCGACATGCCGTGCATCGTTGCAAACGGCCCCGCCGGCGTCTTCCACTTCACATCGCCGTCGACGCCAAATGCCGCAAGGCCGAAATCGGGAAAGAACACGTAGACCGTCTTGCCGTCGCAAAACGGCGTCGATGTCGCCACCGAATTGATCCGGTTTTTCGGCTCCTCGCGTTGGGCCTCGAGTTTCTGCGTCCACTGCAGTTTCCCCGTCGCCGCGTCCAGCGCGTACACCCGCCGCTCCTTCTCGATTGCGGCCGTCAGGAACACACGCCCGCCCGCGACAATCGGCGTCGAATGGCCCGAGCCTGTGACATCGAACTTCCAAACCAGATTCTTCTCCGGCCCGAACTCCGCCGGCAGATCCCGGTCCGGCGAAACGCCCGTCCCATTCACTCTGCGGAAGCGCGGCCAATCCGCCGCCAAGACCGAGCCGCCAGCCAACAACGTCCGACGAGGGATATCCATACCTACAGATGTAGCGTACTCATGCGCCGGTGCCAACTGGATTGTGGCGAAACGCGCGGCGCCGCCGCTTCGATACAATCGCGGGGTAATGCTGCAAGCGGTTCTGTTCCTCACTCTCGACATGAATGCGGGCGAGACGCGCCATGCCCATGGCGCCTCGATCGCGCTGATCGAAACATCGGCCACCCGCGATGAGTCGCAAGGCGCGGTCCGGGAGGCGCGCGCGTCCATTACCGTCGACGGCGTCAAACACCTGTTGCGCTGCGGCAACTACGAACTGCCCGTGACGGTGGGCAAGATTCAAATCGA
>VFZQ01000688.1 GCA_016871135.1 Acidobacteriota bacterium
CCATCTACCGAGCGGATTCGAGAGCGAGTTGGCGCTGTTTCTGCCACGCCATGCGCTGCTGATAGTCGAACCAGAACTTCGAAAACGCGGCCCAGTAATAACCGCCGACAAACAGCGAAAGGAAGGGCAGGGCCAGGAAGTTGTAGCTCTCAATGGCGTACACCATCATCAGGACGAACCACGAGCCGGCGGCAATTTCGACATACGGCAGCCAGCCCAGGCGGCTCTTGTAGCGGTCGTTGCCGAGCTTTACTTTCTTGTCGCCAACCGCGTACTTCGGAGTGCGCGCGAAGGCTGTCTGATAGCCGATCAGCGCTTCCATCACAGCTTTGGCGTTACTCAGCGTGAGCGCAACGCCGGCGGCCATCAACGCGGGCATGTGCCAGATCGACCGCTTCCACGTTGTGGGATGGAGCTGCTTTTGCGCAACGAGGTAGAACGCCGAAATTGACCAAAACGACGCGGCCATTAGAGGAATGTCGACGAAGACCATCTGCATCCAACCCATGTAGAAACGCACGATCATTACCGGCAGCATGAGCGCAGACATGATCAGCATCAGCGGATAGGCGATGTTCGGCGTTAGATGGCAAATCGCTTCTAGCTTCACTCGCCACGGCTGGTCCGATTTCAAGATCATCGGCAACAACTTCTTAGCGCACTGGGTCAGGCCCTTGGACCAGCGTGTCTGCTGCACCTGGAAGCCATGCATATCGAATGGCAGTTCCGACGGGCACTCGACATCGGGGCAGTACATGAACCGCCAGCCCTTTAGCTGGGCGCGGTAGCTCAGGTCGGAATCTTCGGTCAGCGTGTCATGCTGCCAGCCGCCGGCGTCTTCGATCATCTTGACGCGCAACAAACCGGCGGTGCCGTTGAAGTTGAAGAAGAGGCCCGCGCCCGCGCGTGCGACGTGCTCAAGTACGAAGTGGCCATCGAGAAGAATCGTCTGCACTTCGGTCAGCGTGTTGTAGTGGGTGTTAAGGTACGTCCAGCGCGTTTGCACTACTCCGACCTTTGGATCGGCGAAATAGTGGACGGTCTTCTTGAGAAAATCTTCGGGAACGATGAAGTCGGCGTCGAACACAGCGACAATCTCACCAGTAGCCGACTTGAGGCCTTCCTGCAGGGCACCGGCTTTGAAGCCATGCCGATTGGTGCGGTGGTGATACTCGATCGGATGGCCGGCGGCGCGGTACTCGGCGACTAGGCGCTCGGTGAACGGATGCGTTTCGTCGGTGGAATCGTCGAGCACTTGAATCTGCAGCAGGTGCTTGGGGTAGTCGAGCTTGACGATCTGTTCGATCAGCCGTTCGACGACGAAGCGTTCGTTGAATAACGGCAGTTGCACGGTAATCGGCGGCAGTTCTTCAAACCGCGAAGGCGGCTGGCTAGGCAGATTCTTTCGGCCCTTGAAGTAACCGCGGATCATCTCATACCGGTGCATTCCGAAGAACGACAGGACGATGAGAATGGCAAAGTACGGGATCAACAGCGCATAATCGAACGGAGCGAGCTTGTGAACTCCCGCGAACGTATCGTCGAACATTCCGCGCGTGAACTCTTCGAACGCAGAGGCGTTTCCGGTAACGAGAAGGGCAAGAAGTAAGGGCATGAGCTCCAGAGAGTGGTTCGCCTGTTTGTGCGCGGCCGGCATCGAAGCCGGGCTACTCGCGTTAGACAGCAAACAACTCGACGCCGTTACAGCCGTCGCACTGTTTGTCGCGATCTCTTTATTATACCTCGGCGCGCTCTGGGCGGCGGCGCATGTGAGGGTCTCCATCTTGATCAGCGCGGCCTTTGCCTTCCGATTGACCGCGTTTTTTATGCCGCCGCATTTTTCCGACGACCTGTACCGATACCGGTGGGAGGGCAGCGCAGCCGCGGCGGGCGTGAATCCCTACGACGCGAGGCCGGGCGACGAACGGCTTGCGTTTCTTCGCGGCGACGACTTCGCACATGTGGACGGCAAAGACTTTAAGGCGGTCTACGGGCCAGCTTTGCAGACAGTGCAGGTCACTCTATTTCGGCTCGGCGACGGTTCACTCAGCGTGATGAAATTCAGTGCCTGCATAGCCGAGGCAGTTGTCCTTGTGCTGCTGTTTTTCTGGGCGCGCGGCGATTCGCGATTGCTTGCCTGGGCGTGGTGTCCACTGCCGATCGTCGAGTTCTGGGGCATGGGCCATCACGACGCGATCTTGATCGCGCTAACGCTCGGCGCGCTCTATCTGCTCGAACGGGAACTGTTCGCACGCGCCTTTGTGCTGCTCGGTCTCGCCGCCGCGACGAAGTATTGGCCGATTCTTCTGCTACCCCATTTCGTAAGCAAGCGCTGGTGGCTCGCGCCGGTTCCGATCATCGTATTCGCGCTTTGCTGGTGGCCCTGGCACACCGAAATTAGCGAGAATATCCGCTACACCAGCGGCTTCGTCGGAGGCTGGCGGAATAACGACATCTTCTTCGGCGCGTTGCTTGCAGCCGCCGGATCGTTCGATCGCGCGAAAATTGTGGCGCTCGCGCTCATCGCGCTGGCGTCGCTGGCGTCGTACTTTGCGCGCGGCGCGAGACATGCGCTGGCGATCGTCGCCGGCACAATTCTCGCGGTCTCGGCGAACGTTCATCCCTGGTATGTCTGCTGGCTCTTACCACTGGCTGTCTTCCGCGCGCCGTACGTGCTCGCCGTTTGGGCCGCCTTGGCGCCGGTGCTCTACACGGTTCTCATCCGCTGGCGCTCCGAACATGTTTGGGACGGCGTTTCTGCGATGCGCTGGATAGTCTATGTACCAGTCGGCGCCGCGATAGTGTTACAACTAGTTCAGGTAGATAAGGAGCGCGGGGTTGGAAACCCACATTCGTAATGCGGGCCGGCTGCTGTACTGGTCCGCCATATTCATGGCCGCGATCGCGGTGATTGCCTTCATCGCTGCGGGCGGATTGAGCGGGTTGCTGATGACCGATAATCCGTTCTACAAGCGGAAAGACCTTGCATCGATTCCGCTTGAGCGCATCGTCGCACTTGTTTTCATTTGCTACAGCGTATTGATGGCAGCCCCCGTCGCCATCGCGGGCAAAGGAATCTCCGAGTTCAAACCATGGGCGCGAACTTTCGGAATGCTGATCGCCGCGATCAACATGTTGAACTTCCCCATCGGCACCGCGATTGGCGCCTACACGGTGTGGGCGATGTCGGACGAGACGGCAGAATTCCTGTTCGAGAACCGTCCGCCTAACGCTTAGTCTTAAAAGCGTCGAAAATTCCTTTCAAACCGCTCTTCAATCGCTCTTGTTGCAGCTTTGCCACCGCGCCCGCATCGGGTGTGATCACCGGCTTAGCGAAGGTCCCTCGCACAAGCGAAGGCATCATCAACTC
>VFZQ01000689.1 GCA_016871135.1 Acidobacteriota bacterium
GTCCGTGCTGCCGCCACCCAACACAGGGCTCGGATTGTAGAATCCGGATTCCGTGTTGTAGATAGCGCCAGGGGTGTTCTGGGCCGTCGGAACCGCCGATTCATCCGCATTGGGATGACTTGACGGCAACGCAACATTGCGACGCTTGAACGAGCTGGCAAAGCCTTCGCTGTAGCGGACGACTGTGCCCGCGCCAGGGCCGCTCGTCGCGGAACCGGGCATCGCCTTGCTGTTGTCTGTCGCTGCGTCGCGGTTCCAAGACACGCACTGCAGATAGCTGCTCTTCACCTGACGGACCGAGAAGCTCAGGCCGGGCTGAATGAATGCAACCGTCTGTTGCGGGTTGTTGATCGGGATCGAGGTCGTGCCGGTGGCCGAGATGAACATCACGATTTGGGTCGGGATGAGCGTGCTCGACACGCCGAGCTGGTTGGCGTTGGCGCGAACGTTGGTGATGCGGATGATGCGGGTCGCGGTCGTTCCCGGAGGATCGATCGGCACGCCTTGCCACAGCAACGAGTTGACGCCGGATTGACGGCCCATGAAAACGTTGGCGACCGTTCCACCGGAAGCGGTGGTCTGGTCGTAGTCAACGCCATCGGCGAGACCGTCGGAACCGACAGAGCTGCCCACGCCAGTGACCGCGCAACCGCCATTGACCGTGCAATAACGCTGCGCGGCCGGACCGGGTTCGTCGATCATGAGTAGAGCTTCGCTCCAGGGATCAGCTTGCAGGCGGCTGGTTACGTTGGTGTTCAAAAAGATCTGAACGTTGGTCTGGGGCACAGCGGCGCCAGCCGCGGTGGGGGTACCACCGTTACAGTTCAGAACGAGATCACCGACGAGTTCCGTTAAGCCTTCCGCGCGAACAATCGGCGGAACGCCGGCGTTTCCAATACAGGAAAACGCGGCGACCTGTTGTTGGGCGAATGCGCTCGACGCGGCACCGAACATCAGTGCAACGCCGGCCATCGCCGGAAACAGTTTGCGGAAATCTGCCATTTCCTTCTCCTTAAATAAAGAATCAGAACTTGAATTGAACGAAAGTTGTAAACCGAAGTGTTTGCCGTCCACCGTGGATTTGGCCTGCCGGTCCGGCGATGATCGCCGGGTTAGTTGGGGCCTGTCATGACGGCTTGGGCTAGGGTGTTGTTTTTGTTTTGTTTGATGTCGTTCGCGGGATTCTCGCGAAGGGAATGCCGCCTAACCACAAGGGCAGTCCTTTTACAAGTACCACCTCCGTTGTGTCAAGTCAAGTCTTACTGCGTGAATAACCTGCGACTCCGACGGTGGTCTGCCGCTCGTTTCTAGTGCAGGTTTGAAGCCAAACTCCAGAGGCCGCTCGGTTCTCCGCTCCAGGAATTATGGTAACCCGTTCAAAATCAACGAATTGCCACCGGAATCGGGTTCGCCGTTACCCCGCCCTGCGTGAGTTCCAGGCTCTGAAACAGCCCCGGAGGCAGGTCGGAAGGCAGTTGGATGTTGATCTGGTAGAGGCCAATTAACCCAGGAGTGAGTCCGGCGTACACAACATTGAGATCCACGCCCGCCACACGCGCGGTTAACGGGGTCGCCGTCCGCCGCAACGCGCCCTGCGCATCCTGAACCGCGCCAAAGCCTGTTCCGTAAACGACAATCACCTGCCCGCGCGGCGCCGGGTTGTTCGGCGCGTTAATCGACGCATTCTGATTCGTCACCGCCGCTTGAGTGGCCGATAACCGAAATACGGCCGGTGACGCGTCGCGCACCTCGATCTGCGCCTCGGCCGTACCATACGCGGAAGTGATCCGCAACGGCCAGGAACCGGGAGATAGGTCGAGCGGCAGCACGGCGTTCAACTGGAACGGCGTCGCGAACAGAACCTGTGCCTCGCGTCCACCGATTTCCACAGCTGTGGGAATCCCGGTCCGGGCCAGCCCGATACCAAAAACGGAAATCGCCGAACCCGGGGAGAAGTCGGGTTGGAAGCTGGCGGCATTCAGGACCGCCGTGGCCTGGAAAGAAATCTCCAGCTGCGCCAGTTCCCAAGCCGTACCTGGTTTGGAAACACGGAAGATGCCGTTGCGCAACCCGTTTAAATCGTAACGCGGCCCGCCCGAGGCGAGATCGGTCAAAGTTCCTCGATAGACCGCGGCGGCCGCAATTTCGGCCTGATAAACCGGCTGCGCGCCATCGCAGTACGCAAACAACGTCGCGCCGCCGGTGAACGGAATCGAAAACGCCGGTCCGCACGATCCAGCTGGTGACGACACGGCGGCGGAACCGGCCCGCGCCGTCAGCAGGAAACCGCTCGACGCCGCCGCGCGTGGCTGGAAGCGAACCGCTCCCGCCAGCGTGGCGCCGGACGCGGTGTAATCCGCCAGCGTGGCTTTCGGCTGCCGGGGACTCGGGTCCATAATTAACAGGTCGCCGCCCGCCGAAACTCCAGTGGCCACAACGCCAATCCCGGTTCCATCGCTAAGCCGCAAACTGACAAGCACCGGAGTCCCGCCAGCGAGCGCTTCGCGAATCGCGGTCTCGTTCGCGCCGACCGGAACGACCTCCAGTCCGCCGCCGGCGAAATTGACCAGCCGCCAAAGGTTAGGCGTATCGGGATCGGCCATATACCCGTCGCAGATCTGATTGGCCTGGTTATCCAGCGTGCAGAAATTTCGCAGGAACGTGTCGATCGCCGCCGGCGTCACCACGCCGGCCGACGCGCTGAGTTCGGCGCGATCCTGGAAATACTTCAAAATCGCAGCGGCCGAACCAACATAGGAGTTGCCGTCGAAGGTCACGCGCGGGAAGCTCGAAACCGAAGTCCCCGCGATACGGGCGGTAAAGGTCACGACCTGATTGGAAGCCCGGGCCGTAACCAGCACGATGCCTTCCGCCGCGGGCAACCGCAACGTAGTTTCGGCATCGCCATTGATATCGGTCGAAGCCGCGCTCGGCGCAATCGCCCCGCCGCTAGACGGCTCAAACGTCACCGCAACGCCGACCAGCGGGATGCCGGTCTCATCGCGCAAGTTGACGCGAAGAGGAATCGGCAACCGGGTGCCGGGCGCGCCGGACTGCGCATCGCCGCGCGTCTTGGTCAACCGCAGCCGCGCGTCGATGGCGGCGCGAACCGAGTAGGTTGTCTCGGCCACGACATTGGTTGCCGTAGCAATTGCCCGGACGGTGATCGTTCGCGTGGTGGCGTCGGGTGGAATCCAAGCGTCCCAACTGTAAGACCCGTTGCGTACACGAACGTTGAAATCGGGCTGGCCGGTGACACTTACGCGTATCGCCGCATTATCGGGGAATCCGCCGATCGACAGCCGAATGCGCGATCCCGCGATCGCCGACGACGGCACCGCGGTCACCGATGGCTGG
>VFZQ01000690.1 GCA_016871135.1 Acidobacteriota bacterium
AGAGCGCGGCGGGGACGAGACAAAGCAATAGCCAGTGCGACATAATCAACTGCTATGTTACGCCGTTTTGCACTCTTTGCAACACTGCTTGTGCTTCCACTCACCGGAAAGCTCGAAGGGCAACTCGGCGACGGAGCTGCGAAAGGCAAGATCCACCTCGAAGCCGAATTGCAAGGCAAGAAAGTTCAATGAGAAGATATTTTGCGATCTGTGCGCTGAGCGCGTTTGCGCAGGCGATTCCATCCGACAAACAGCTGCTAGACCCCGCCTGGATCAACGAAGGCCGCCGCCAATACCGGCTCGCCTGTGGCGGTTGCCATGGCAACGGCGGCGAAGGTGGGCGCGGTCCGAATCTCGCCGACGGCGCGTCGGTCAAGCGCGCCAAGAATGAGCGGCTCTTCGGCGCCATCAAAAACGGAGTCCCCGGCACCGACATGCCCGGCTTCAACTGGGACGACGAAAAAACTTGGCGGATGGTCGCATTTCTCCGCTCCCTCAGCGCGCCCGCGATGCAGGCCATCGTTCCCGGCGACGTCGAAAACGGCCGCGCCATTTTTCACGGTAGAGGCCAGTGTTCGGGTTGTCACATGATTCGCGGCGGCGGCGGATTCATCGGCCCCGACCTCACCGACGCCGGCGCAACCCGCACCGTAAAACAGTTGCGCGAAGGAATCGTCGCGCCAAGCGACCGCATCGCCGAGGGGTTTCAAACCGTGAAGACCGTCGCCGTAAACGGAACGAAGTTGAATGGCGTAGTAAAGAACCGCAACAACTACTCATTGCAAATTCTCGACGAGGGCGGCAAGCTGCACCTGATCGATGCGGCTTCGTTGCGCGAGATCAATCTCGAACTCAAATCGCTGATGCCGGGCGATTACAAAACAAAACTATCGGCTAAGGAGATCGACGACTTGGTCGCATATCTCGCAAGACAGAGCGTTCGCGCGGAGGCGAAGTGGTGAAACAGTTCTTATTCCTTACAGCGGCAATTGTGCTCAACGCGCAGGTGAAGCATGAAGATATCGCCGCCGGCCCCGGCAAGAACTGGCTGACCTATCACGGCGACTTCGGCGCGATACGGCACAGCCCTCTCAAGCAAATCACGCGCGCCAACGCCGGCAACCTCGTCGCCAAATGGACCTATCACGTCGACAACGCGCTTAAACTCGAATCCACGCCCATCGTCTACGAAGGCGTGATGTACATCACGAATTCGAACGAGGTCGTCGCGCTCGACGCACGCACCGGGCGGCGCATCTGGCGCTATCTGGACGCCCACTCGCAGCTCCGCCGGGTCAATAAAGGCGCGGCGATTCTCGGCGACCGCGTCTTCTTCGTCACCGGCGATGCGCACCTGGTGGCGCTCCACCGCTCGACCGGCGCGCTGCTCTGGAGCAAGCAATACGCCGATCCGTCGAAAGGCTACGTCGCCACACTGGCGCCATTGGCATTGAAAGACCGCGTCGTTGTCGGCGTGGGGGGTGGCGACAGCGGCGTCCGCGGCTTCGTCGCGGCGATGTCGGCCTCGACCGGCGAAGAGTTGTGGCGCTTCCACACGGTCCCGCTGCCCGGCGAGTTCGGCGCCGACACCTGGGGCAAACTCAACACCGACTGGGGCGGCGCGGCGACCTTGATGCACGGCACATACGATCCAGAGTTGAACCTGCTCTACTGGCCGACGGGGAACCCATGGCCCGATCTGAACAATGAGGAGCGCCAAGGCGACAATCTCTTCAGCTGTTCGGTACTCGCGATCGACGTGGCCACCGGAAAACGGAAGTGGCATTTCCAGTTCACGCCCGGCGACACGCGCGACTGGGACGCGCAGTCGATTCCCGTGTTGATCAACGGCGACTACAAAGGCAAGCCGCGCAAGCTTCTGTTGCACCCGAATCGCAACGGCTTCTTCTACGTGCTCGATCGCGTGACCGGCGAGTTCTTGAGCGGAACGCCCTTCGTCGATCGCCTGAACTGGGCTACCGGAATCGGTAAAGACGGCCGCCCGCTGGAAATTCCAAAGATCCAGCCGAACGCGGTCGGCATCAAGAACTGCCCGTCGTTGCGCGGCGCGTCGAATTGGATGTCGCCGTCGTTTCATCCGAAGACGCAACTGCTTTACGTGCCGACTCTGGAGCAGTGCGATATCTTTACGACATCCGGACTGCCCGCCGCGAAGCTGCTTGGCTCATTGGGCGGCGGCGTCGACCCCGTTCCCGGCGAACCCGGCCAATTCTTCTTACGCGCGATCGACTACAAAACCGGCAAGAAAGTGTGGGAGTATCCGATGCCGGGCCCAGGAAAAATGTGGGGCGGAACGCTGACGACCGCCGGCGACGTCCTGTTCGCCGCCGATGACGACGGCAATCTTCTCGCGCTCGATCCGTTCAACGGCAAGCACCTCTGGCATTACTCGACCGGGCAAAATCTGACCGCCTCGCCGATGACCTTCGAAGCCGGCGGCAAGCAGTTCGTGACGATCTTGGCCGACACGGAAGTCTACACGTTTGGTTTGTTCGAACCTAGTCCGCGCGTAACGCAATAACCGGGTCGACTCGCGTCGCGCGCAGCGCCGGAACCCAAACCGCGGCCAGCGCGACAGCGATGAGAAACAGCGGGACCGTCGTGAAGATCGCCGGATCGCGCGGCGTCACCTGGAACAGGAAGTTCGCAATCTTCGCGGCCGCCCACCAGGCCGCTCCGGTTCCCACCAGGATGCCGGCCACGGCGAACTTCATGCCATGCACAATCACCATCCGCCGCACATCACCGGTTTGCGCCCCAAGCGCCAAACGGATGCCGATCTCTTGCGTGCGTTGCTGGACGGAATACGCCATCAGACCGTAGACGCCGATCGCGGCCAGGAATAGCGCCGAGAAACCGAAGACCATCATTAGCAGCATGTTGAAGCGTTCCCTCGACGTGGACCGCGCCATGATTTCGTCCATCGTCCGCACATTAGCCAGCGGCAATCCGCTGACCTGACGAAGCACCTCTTGAATCGCCGGGCTTACCGTCGCCGGATTTCCGTGCGTTCGGACGACCCACGCCAGTGGCGTCAGCCGAACGTTCAAAGCGTTGATCGCGTCGGTCTGCTGGCTGATTGGAATGAACATGCGCGGCTGCGGATCCGCGTTGAGCGCGTTGTCGCGCACATCGCCGATAATGCCTACAATCTGGCGTGGCTGTTCGGCTTCGAGCGCGGGCATTGAGCCTTTTCCGATCAGAATGCGATCGTTCATCGGATCGCCGTTCGGCCAGAACTGCCGCGCCATCGCCTGATTGATGATCACCACCGGCGCACCGGCGGCGTTATCGCGTTCATCGAACGTACGGCCCTTAATGACCGGTATTCGGAAC
>VFZQ01000691.1 GCA_016871135.1 Acidobacteriota bacterium
GAAACCGCACGCAAGTCGCTCCGCAAGATGCGGCGGAGGAAGCGCCTTATTCCTTCGTTCTGGAAACAGGCTTCTCTTTGGCCGGAGTGACGCTATATTCTGCGGGACTCAATAAAACAGCGCCTCCATCCGGGTGACAAACTCGGCCGCCTCCGCGGACCCTTCTTCCGGCGCCCATGCGGCGAAGTCCTTATCCGACGCCGGTTCCCACGGCCCGGGCTTCACTTCATAACACACCGACGATTCGGTCAACGCAACAACGGTGTGCCAAACGCCGCTCGGCAGATCGATGCCGCGCACCGGCCCGGCGCTATCGAGCGCATACGTCCCGGTCACCTCGCCAACATCGTCGAATATCACGATGCCAACGCGGCCTGTGAGCGGCAAAAACGCCTCGGTCTTCGGCGGCGTGACATGCCGGTGCGGACGCACGTATGTCCCACGCAGCAGTGCGTTCAGCATGCGATGTGGATTGTCCGAAGCCGCGCCGTGAAAGTTGTGATTCATCCGCCGGCGCGGCGATTCCTGAGCGCGCTGTTCGACCTCGCCGAACAGCGCGTCCGTAATCAACTGCGGCTCAGTCTTCATCGTGCGCGGCCGACAGCGACGTGAGAACGTTCATGTCTTCAAGCGTCGTCACGTCGCCCGCGACTGTGTGGCTGGTCACGATTTCGCGGAGCAAGCGCCGCATGATCTTGCCGCTGCGCGTCTTCGGCAGCGCTTCGGTGAAGCGGATCTCCTCCGGCCGAGCGAACGGCCCGATCTCGTGCGCGACCCACTGGCGCAGTTCACCGCCCAGTTTTTCGTGATCGGCCACGCCCTTCTTCAACGTGACGAAGCAGCACACCGCTTGGCCGGTGATCTCGTGCGGCTTGCCGACAACGGCGGCTTCCGCCACAGCGTGGTGTTTCACCAGCGCCGACTCGATCTCCATTGTGCTCAACCGATGACCGCTGACGTTCATCACATCGTCGACGCGCCCAAGCACCCAGTAGTAGCCATCCTTGTCCTTGCGCGCGGCGTCACCGGTGAAATACGCTCCGGGCACCTTCGACCAATACTGCTCTTTGTAGCGCTCTGGATCGCCCCAGATCGTGCGCAACATGCTTGGCCACGGCGTACGCAAGATCAGGAATCCTTCCTTACCGTCTTCAACCGGGTTTCCGTTGTTGTCGACGATTTGCGGCGAGATGCCAGGCATCGGGAAAGTCCCCGAGCCGGGCTTCAGGCCGACGGCGCCCGGCATCGGCGCGATGAGAATGGCGCCGGTTTCGGTCTGCCACCAGGTATCGACGATCGGGCAGCGATTGTGCCCGATGACGCGATGAAACCACGCCCACGCGGCGGGGTTGATCGGTTCGCCAACACTTCCCAGTAACCGAATACTCGACAGCTTATGTTTCGCGGGCCACTGATCGCCCTGGCGAATCAGCGCGCGGATGGCGGTCGGCGACGTGTAGAAAATGCTGACGCCGTATTTATCGACGAGCCTCCACCAACGATCGAACGCCGGGGTATCGGGCGCGCCTTCGTACATCACCGTTGTCGCACCGGCCGACAGCGGACCATAAACAACGTAGGAGTGGCCAGTCACCCATCCGACATCGGCGGTGCACCAATAGGTGTCGGACTCTTTCAAGTCGAAGACCCACTTCATTGTCATCGTGGCCTGCAACAAATATCCGCCGCTGGTGTGCAGAATTCCCTTCGGCTTGCCGGTGGTGCCTGAAGTGTAGAGCACGTACAGCGGATGTTCGCTGTCGAGTTCGACGGGCGCGACATCTTCGATTGCGGTTTCGTCGAGCACGTGCCACCAGTGATCGCGGCCTTCCTGCATGTGAACGGTCGAGCCGGTGCGCTTGTAGACCACAACGTGTTCGATCGTCGGGCAGGATTTGACCGCTTCGTCAACGGCTTCCTTCAGCTTGACCTCCTTCGCGCGCCGCCAACCCCCATCGGCGGTGATGACAACTTTCGCTTCGAGGTCCTGAATACGGGCCTTCAACGCTTCGGCCGAAAACCCGCCGAATACAACCGAGTGCGGAATGCCGAGCCGCGCGCAGCCGAGCATCGCGATGGCCGCCTCGGGAATCATGGGCATGTAGATGATGGCGCGGTCGCCGGTCTTCAAGCCGAGATGCAACAACGACGACGCGAACCGGCACACCAGCCGCTGCAACTCGTGATAGGTGATGACGCGTTGATCGCCCGGTTCCCCTTCGAAAATGATCGCGGCCTTATTCCGCTGGTGCGTCTTCACGTGGCGATCGACGCAATTGTAGCTGACGTTGAGTTTGCCGCCCTCGAACCACTTCGCAAAGGGCGGTTCCCAAACCAGCGGCTTGTCGAAGCGTTTGAACCAATCAAGTTCGGTGGCGGCGAGGTCGCCCCAGAAGTTGGCTGGATCGGCGGCGGCGCGCTGATACATTTCGTTGTAAGCCGCGATTCCGGAGACGTTGGCTTGGGCGGCGAACTCTTCGGGCGGCGGGACGAGCGTGGGGATCGCCGGGAGCGATGCGGGTTGACTCATAAGCCGATCATTTTATCAGGGCCGGAGCGTTATGCTGGTGACAGCCCCGATGCGCATTCGAATTAACTACGATGGCGCGTTGAAGGATTACTTTATCAGCGAGCGGCCAAGCCTGCTGACCGACCTCACCGGAGGCATTCCGGTTGTAGAGTTCTTGAACGTGGATTTGCCGAAAATTCTCGACCGCCGAGCCGACCTCATCATGCGGCTCGAGGACAAATCGATCTTTCACACCGAGTTGCAAAGCACCAACCGCCGCGACATGCTTTGGCGGATGGCGGAGTATTACCTGCTCTTGCGAAGGCGATTCAAGACGCCGATTCGCCAAGCCGTCTTATACACGGGCATGAAACGGTTGCGCATGCCGAGCGCATTAGTCGACGGCCCGATGCGTTTTCGTTGCGAAGTGCACGACATCCGGGAGTGGTCGGCCGAGGAGTTGCTCGCCAGTCCGAACGAGGGCGATCGAATTCTGGCGATGCTTGGACAAACCGACGATCCAATTCGCGTCGTGCGCGAAGTCATCGCTGTCACGGCCAGACAAACTTACGAACGCCGGACATTTTCGGTGGCGGCGCTGAAGGCCATTGCAGGCCTGCGGCAACTTGAGAGAATAATATTGGAAGAGGAAAACGCAATGCCCGCGTACTTTGATCTATCGACGAGCCCGCTGTTTCGCCGCGAGTATGCCGACCTGATGGCGAAGGTCGCGGAAGTAAAGAAGCGGATGCGTGAAGAGAGCCTGGCGGAGGGCCGGGAAAAGGGCCGGGAAGAGGGCCGGGAAGAGGGCCGTGAAAAGGGCCTGGAAGAGGGCCGC
>VFZQ01000692.1 GCA_016871135.1 Acidobacteriota bacterium
CTTGGCCATCTTGACGTAGTAGGCGAGCGAGTACTTGTCGCGCCGCGAGTCGAGAATATCGCCCGTGTAGCAGATCGCGGCCTCGCAAACCTTGTTCGATTTGCGTACCGCGTCCATCGGCACCTTCATGTTCGGCAGCCAGTTCAGCGAGTCGAACACGCGGAAAATATCCATGCCGTTCTCCGCCGCGCCCGTGATGAACTCGCGCACGACGTTATCCGGATACGCCGTGTAGCCGACCGCGTTCGACGCGCGCAGCAGCATCTGGAAACAGATGTTCGGGATCGCCGCGCGCAGCAGCCGCAGCCGCTGCCACGGATCTTCGAGCAGGAACCGCATCGAGACGTCGAACGTTGCGCCGCCCCACATTTCCAGCGAATACAAGCCCGCCATGTGATGGCTCACGAAGTTCGCGATCGTCGTCAGATCGTGCGTCCGCGCGCGCGTTGCGAACAGCGACTGGTGCGCATCGCGCATCGTTGTATCGGTCAACAGCAGCCGCTTCTGCGCGCGTGTCCAGGCCGCGAACTTCTCGGGCCCCAACTCGTCCAGGAACTGTTTCGTGCCGCGCGGCGGCGCCAACGGCTCATGCGGCGGTACCGGCGCCGGTTTACAGACAGCGGGAATCGTCCGCCCTTTGACCTCGGGATTTCCGTTGACGATTACGTCCGCCAAATACGTAAGCAGCTTCGTTGCGCGGTCCTTGCGCTGTGTGAACTTGAACAACTCAGGCGTCTCGGCCAGCCAGTTCGTTGTGATCGCGCCGCGCCGGAACGCCTCGTGGTTGACGACGTTCTCGACGAACGGAATATTCGTCTTCACCCCGCGCACGCGGAACTCGCGCAGCGCACGATCCATGCGGCTGCACGCCTCCGGAAAATTGCGGCCCCACGCCGTGACCTTCACCAAGAGCGAATCGTAGAACGGCGTGATCACCGCCCCGCCGTACGCGCTCGCGCCATCCAATCGGATGCCGAAACCGGCCGGCGATCGATAGGTCTGAATCTTCCCGTAGTCCGGCAAGAAGTTGTTCGCTGGATCTTCCGTGGTCACGCGGCACTGTAATGCCGTGCCATGCAAGGGCACATCGGCCTGCTGAGGCAAGCTGATGACATTGCCGTGCAACGTGTGCCCCTGCGCGATCAGAATCTGAGTCTGCACGATGTCGATGCCGGTGACCAACTCGGTGACCGTGTGCTCGACTTGGACGCGCGGATTCACTTCGATGAAGAACCACTGGCCCGAATCCGCGTCGACCAGAAACTCGACGGTGCCGGCGTTTTCGTACCGCGCCTCGCGTGCCAGCGCCACTGCCGCATCGGCCAATTCGCGCCGAATGCGTGGATCGAGCCCGATGGCCGGCGCGACTTCGACAACCTTCTGATGCCGCCGCTGTACCGAGCAGTCGCGCTCATGCAGATGCAAGATGTTGCCATGCATGTCGGCGAGGATCTGTACTTCGACGTGGCGCGGCCGGCGAATGTAGCGTTCGATGAACACCGCGCCGTTGCCGAAAGCCGCCGCCGCTTCCTGCTGCGCCTCGGCGACTTTGCCCGCCAGGTCCGCTGGATCGAGAACGACGCGCATGCCACGCCCGCCGCCGCCGAACGCCGCCTTGATGATGACGGGAAACCCGATCTGGCGCGCGAGTTCAGCCGCTTTCGCCGGATCGCTCACGGGCTTCTCGGTGCCGGGAACAACGGACACGCCGGCCTTCTGTGCCAACTTCCGGGCCGCCGTCTTATCGCCCAGCGATTCGAGCAACTCCGCGCGCGGGCCCACGAATGTCAACCCATATTTTTCGCAAGCGCGAGGCAGCGCCGGATTTTCGGAAAGAAACCCGTAACCCGGATGAATCGCGTCAACGCCCTTTTCGGCGGCCAGCGCGCAGATGCCATCGACATCGAGATAGGCCTGCACAGGGCCCATGCCCGCGCCGATTTCATAGGCCTCATCGGCTTTGAACCGGTGCAGGCTCAACCGGTCTTCCTTCGAGTAAACAGCGACAGTCTTCAGGCCGAGTTCATTCGCGGCGCGGAGGATACGAATGGCAATCTCGCCACGGTTCAAGGCAAGTAGTTTTTTCATGGAACGGAACAGCGAACTTCCAGGTTATCAACTCCGCTTCGCGGCGAGTTCGATCAGCTTCCCCACCGTGTTCAAATTGCGCCCCGTTCCCACGACGCCGCCCAGCGCTTTCGCGACCTTCGCCGCTGGAAATTTCGATTGTCCCTGCCCGTTCGGAAAGTAGACGTACATCTCGCGGCCGATTACGCGCACCTCCTCCGGTGCGACATCGATTTCGATCTTGGTTCTAGAGGGCGTCGAAGCAAGGAACGTCACGACCAACTTCGATCCCTCTCGTCCCGGAAACGGATTTTGCTCAACAACGCCGCGCAACTCATCCAGTGTCCGCAAGATCGCCTCGCTGCGAAACCCCGCCACGCGTTCGAACTCCTTCTCAATCCGCGCGGCAAGCTTCGCGAGGTCTTTCTCCCGCGTCGCGAACACGACGTTTCCGCTGGCAATAAACGTCTCCGGATCGACGCACCCCGCGGCTTTGTGAATCGCGATGAGTTCGTCCTTCTTGACCTGCCGCCCGCCGACATTCACCGCGCGCAGCAACGATACCGCAATGACCATCTCACCAGTCTAACGGGTACCTTAACATAAGAGTCTTCCTCATCAAATGCCTTTCACTCGCCCAATTCATCCCGACTTTCTCGAACTGCTCCAGCGCAAGGATGCGGCCTTGATCGACCTATTCCAGGACGCGCGAGCGTTTCTTCTCGAATTGCACCCGGCTGCGAACGAACTGCTCTATCACACACACGCACTGACCGCCGTGTTTTCGGTCACCGAAAAGCTGGGCGATGCATTCTGCATGCTCCCGATCTATACGAATCACTTGAACCTCGGCTTCAACAAGGGAACGTTGCTGCCGGATCCGCACAATCTGCTCACCGGCACAGGCAACTTGATCCGGCACATTGATATCGCGGTTCCAGCGGACTATCGAAACAAGAAGGTGAAAGGCCTTGTTCGCGCCGCTGTCGAGTTCGCAATTTCGGATATCGACAAGCCTTCGAAAACGGTCGGGATGACGTTGTCCAAAATCGCGAAGAAGAAATGAGAGGCTACCGCCCCACCGCGATCACCAGATTCTGCGCGTTCGGCACGCCGTCGATTGTCAGCTCAATCGGCTGATCGCCCACGGGAACGTCGGGCACGATGAGATTGATCTGATACAACCCAATCGTTCCCCCGACAATCCCCGCGAACGTCACCTGCGCGGCGCGGCCGCCGATGCGCAGCTCGAACGGCGATGCCAGCGCAGAAGCTTGTG
>VFZQ01000693.1 GCA_016871135.1 Acidobacteriota bacterium
AGAAAAATCCCGCTGTTCACATGCCCGTGTGTGCGAAACACCGCGAGCAACTCGAAATCGCGAAACTCCCCCGGAGCGTAGTAAATCCCGTGCCCGTTCGCCGCGCGAATCACACCGCTCTCCACACGCCATTCGCCGCCATCGCGCAACTCCCAGCCCTTCATCGATGTGCCGTTAAACAGCGGCGCATACGGCGCTGGCGGCCCAATTTCCTCCACGCCAATGTTGCGCAGCGCATACTTGTGACCCAGGTCGAGAAACACGATCTCGCCCGATCGATGCCGGTCTTCGACGACCGCGTCATTCACCACCTCGCCATCAATCGACACCCGAACCGACGTTCCCACCGCGCGAATCTCCATCCTTCGCCACGCGCCAAAGCCCGGCTTCAAAAACGTATCCGGTGCGCGAAGGCCCGCAATCGCGCCCGTCACATGCGCCGACGTTTTGTTGTGAAAGTCGTGCGCGAACTGCACCGGCACGCCCGTCAAAAAAGGCCGTCCGTATCGGTGCGCGCGCACCACGACCATCGCCTCGGACCACTGTTCCAGCTTGTACTCAAAGCGCAGCGTGAAGTCAGCGAAGTGCTCTGCCGATCGTAGCGGAGTTCGCCCGCTCGCCGTGCCGTTGCATGCGATGCCGTTCTTCGAAACAACAAAGTTCGGTCCCGTCGAAACAAACGCCGCCGCGAGCAAAATGAGACCCGTCATCATGATCAAGCATACTGGGTAGAACGATGGCAGTTGTATTGAGTTGCTCCGCGGTCAGCAAACAGTTTGGAATCGCACCGCTTTTTCAGAACCTCACCCTCGCCTTGCACGACGGGCAGCGCTACGGCTTGACCGGGCCCAACGGCAGCGGCAAGTCCACGCTCATGCGTATCCTCGCGGGCCTCGAAACGCCGGACGACGGCGTGCGCGCTATTCGTAAAGGCGCGCTCGCGGCCTACGTCGGCCAGGACTCCTTCTATCCCGATGGCATCACCGCGCGGCAAGTCTTGATGGAACACATCGACGATCCTCTGCGCGCCGAAGTCGAAGCCTCTCGCGCCGGCATTCGCGATCTCGACGCCGAGGCCGCCACTCTCTCCGGCGGCTGGCGCAAACGCCTCGCCATCGTTGCCGCGCTCGTCCGCGAACCCGCCGTTCTGCTTCTCGATGAGCCGACGAACCACCTCGACATCGACGGCATTCTGTGGCTTGAACAAGTGCTCTCGTCCTCGTCGATGACCGCGCTCTGCATCAGCCACGATCGCTATTTCCTCGAACGCGTTACCACGCACATGGCCGAAATTTCCAAGGCCTACCCCGACGGCATCTTTGCCACCGAAGGCAACTACTCTAAGTTCCTCGAACGCCGCCAGGAGTTCCTGATCGCGCAGCAAAAGCTGCAGGACTCTCTCGCCGTAGTCGTCCGCCGCGAAATCGAATGGCTGCGCCGCGGCCCGAAAGCGCGCACCACGAAGTCGAAAGCCCGCATCGACGAAGCGCACCGGCTGATAGGCGAACTCGCCGATGTCACCGAGCGCAACCGCACCTCGGCCGCGTCGATCTCGCTCAACGTCTCCGATCGCAAAACCAAACGCCTCATACAAGGCGAACGCCTCGCCGCCGCGCCCGGAGGCAAGACGCTGTTCGAAGGTCTCGACATAACGCTCACCGCCGGCATGCGCCTCGGACTCGTTGGCGGCAACGGCTCCGGCAAGTCCACGCTGCTTCGCATCCTCGCCGGCATCGACAAGCCAGCGCAAGGCGAAGTGCGCCAAGCCGATTTCCTCCGCGTCGTCATGCTCGATCAGAATCGCCGCCTGCCGGATGAAAACGCCACGCTCAAACAAGCGCTCTGCCCCGACGGCGACTCGGTCATCTATCGCGATCAAACCATCCACGTCGCCGGATGGGCGCGCCGGTTCCTTTTCACCGCCGAACAACTCGTTCAACCAGTTCGCCAACTCTCCGGCGGCGAGCGCGCCCGCGTGCTCCTCGCCAACCTCATGCTCCAGCCCGCCGACGTTCTTTTTCTCGACGAGCCGACCAACGACCTCGACATCCCCACTCTTGAAGTCCTCGAAGAAAATCTCATCGAATTCCCCGGCGCCCTCGTTCTCGTCACCCATGATCGCTACTTGCTCGATCGCGTCGCGACAACTGTCCTGGCCCTCGAAGGCGACGGTCGATGGGGCGTCTTCGCCGAATACGCGCAGTGGGAAGAAGAGCGCGCGCAGCGCAAGCCCGTAGCCGCCGTCACCCCCAAACCTGCATCCTCCGCGCCGACCTCTGCCGTCGCCGCCAAAAAGAAGTTGTCCTACATGGAGCAGCGGGAGTGGGATTCGATGGAAGAAAAAATCTTCGAAGCCGAAGCCACGCTCGAAGCGGCCAGGCAAACAATGGACGACCCAACTGTGTTTACCGATCCGCAACTCGTCGCCGGCGCATCCAAGGCGCTCGACCAAGCGCAGCAAGCCGTCGACGCACTCTACGCCCGCTGGGCCGAACTTGAAACGAAGGTAGGTTAGCCTATGCCGAAATCAGCCATCGTCACGCTCGCCATCGGCGACTGGCACCGAAACACCTGGAAGCAATACGCCGAGCCCTCCTGGCGCGAATACGCCGGTCGTTTCGGCTTCGATCTCATCGCGCTCGACCAACCGCTCGACACCTCCGATCGCGCCCAGCGCCGCTCGCCCGCGTGGCAGAAACTTCTCATCCCGAATCTCGATTGGGCGCGCCAATACGACCGGCTCGTCTGGCTCGACTGCGATATCGTCGTCAACAACGCCAACGCGCCGAACGTTTTCGATCACGTTCCGTCAGGCAAAATCGGCGCGGTGTCGACCGTCTCCGAACCGGTCGTGATGACCGCCGCCCGCCGCGCCATCATGCACCCGAAGTTTCACAGCGAGTGGGGCATGCCGAGCGACTTCCCGATGGTCATCAACACCGGCGTGCTCGTCATCGAACCTCGCAACGATGCCGCCCTGTTTCAACACGTCTACGACGCCTATGAAGACAAGGGCAGTCCGCGCTGGCACTACGAAAACCGCCCGCTCTCGTGGCACATCATTGACTCCGGCCGCGCCCACTGGCTCGATAGCCGCTTCAACAAAACCTGGGGCAACGACCTTCACGAGTACTACCCGTTCTTGCTTAACAACCTTGATCTCTCCGATCCGGATGGCCGCATCAAGGACTGCCTCCGCGTCAGCGCCGCCAAAGCCTACTTCTTCCACTTCGCCGGTTCAATGCACTTTGAGGTTGTCCCCTACGGTGAGACAAAAGTTTAGAGACAGTTGGCGGCCCCTGCAAAAAAGCAGTGGACAGCTAGTTTTAGTTTTAG
>VFZQ01000694.1 GCA_016871135.1 Acidobacteriota bacterium
CGACGAGGCCGAGTACTTGAAATTCCTCCGAGGGTAATCGATTTGAACCGCCGTCAACTTCTCTTCGCAAGCCTCTGCGGCTCGCTCCAGGCCCAGCCCAAGCCCGCTCGCGGATTCAGCGGAGCCGCCTGGGACGCCCAGCAGAAACTCGAAACAAAACTCCGCGCGGCAACGAGCCCTTCGTTCGTTGAACGCCACATGGCCCGCATGGCCGCCGAGCCGCATCACGCGGGCTCGCCCGCCTCCCGCGCCGTCGCCGAATACGCTCGCAAGCAGTTTTCGCGGTACGGCTTCAACTCGCGCATCGAGTCGTTCGAAGCCTTCCTGCCGTACCCCAGGGAGCGCACCGTCGAGATGATCGCGCCGGTCACCTACAAGCTGCGCTTGGCCGAGCCCAACTTCGCGGAAGATCCCGACTCGCGCGACAAGAACCAGCTCGCCACTTACAACGCCTACTCGGCCCCGGGCGATATCACCGGCGAAATCGTCTACGTTAACTACGGCGTGCCCGCCGACTACGAAACGCTTCGTAAACGCGGCATCAGCGTCAAGGGCAAAATCGCGCTGGCGCGCTACGGGGTGTCGTGGCGCGGCGTCAAGCCCAAGGTCGCCGCCGAAAATGGAGCGATCGGCTGCCTGATCTACTCCGACCCGAAAGAGGACGGCTTCGCCAAAGGCGCGGTCTACCCAGATGGGCCGTTCCGCTGCGATCACGGCGTGCAGCGAGGCTCGGTGATGGACATGTCGATCCATGTCGGCGATCCGCTCTCGCCGGGTTGGGCGTCGGAGAAAGGCTCGCGGCGGCTGTCGATCAACGAAGCGAAAACGCTGATGCCGATCCCCGTGTTGCCGATCTCCTACGGTGACGCAAAACCGCTGCTCGAACAGTTGAAAGGCGAAGAAGTTCCGGCCGAATGGCGTGGCGCTCTGCCCGTCGCCTACCGCTTCGGCCCTGGCCCGGCGAAGGTGCGAATGAAACTGTCCTTCGACGACGCCACGCGCCCGGTGCACAACGTCATCGCAACCATTAAAGGATCGGTCTGGCCCGATCAATGGGTGCTCTACGGAAATCATCACGACGCCTGGGTCAACGGCGCGCAAGACCCGGTATCCGGCGCGGCGGCGCTGCTGGAAACAGCGCGAACGATCGGCCTCGCCGTGAAGCAAGGCTGGCAGCCGAAACGGACTATCGTGTTGGCGCTTTGGGACGCCGAAGAGTTCGGCTTAATCGGCTCCACCGAGTGGGTTGAAAAACACATCGAGACGCTGAAGGAAAAAGCGATCGTCTACTTCAACAGCGACTCGAACGGCAAGGGCTCGCTGGGCGTGGGCGCGTCCCCGTCGTTGTCGTTGTTTCTCGAGGAGGCCGCGCGCGACAGCGGCGCGCCGCGCGCCAAAGAGTGGACCGTCGGACCGCTCGGCTCGGGCTCGGACTACGTGCCCTTCGCCCATCACGCCGGCATCGCAGCGGCCAATCTCGGCTTCTCCGACGCTACCGGAAGCGGCGGCATCTATCACTCGATCTTCGACTCGTTCAACTGGTACAAGCGCTTCGCCGACGGTGATTTTTCGCACGGCAAACGCATGGCCGATTTCATGGCGACGGCCATCTCGCGCATGGCCGAAGCGCCCGTGCCTCCGTTCGAATTCACACGTATGGCCGCCGCGTTCGAGCGGTATTGGAAAGAGGTCGAACAACTCGGCAAAGGCATCTTGCCCGCGGCCGAAATGCAGACGGCGCTCGCGGCGCTATCGGCGCAGGCGCGCGATTTCGAATCGGCCTACGCCAGCGGTAAACCAAACTCGGCGATGGCGGTCGCCAAGATCGAACGCGCGCTGCTTCTCAAAGATGGCCTTCCCGGACGCCCATGGTACAAGAGCGCATACTCGGCGCCCGGCCAGTACACCGGCTATGGCGCGAAGACGTTGCCCGGCGTCCGTGAAGCGCTGGAACTGAATCGGCCCGAAGAGGCCGCGCGCCAAGCGGCGGCGTTGATACAGGTAGTCAACGCGGTCACCGCGGCGATCGCACATGCGGCGCGGTTGTTGCGGGGGTAGGCTAAACTAGCCGTTATGAAGCAGCTCACGGTCGAACTAATTCCGGATCCCGATTTCGGCGGCTTCACGGCCAGAGTCCCGGACATTCCAGCCTACGGCGAAGGCGAGTCGGAAGAAGAGGCGATCGCGGATCTCAAAGAGGCGCTCATCGGCTACGTTGAAACGTTTGGGTTGGAAGAGACGATGGCGCGCGTGAACTCTCCAATTTCGCTTCGTCAAATCGAACTCGAATTGGACGAACCGGTCCGTGCCTAAGCTCCCGCGGCCAAGCGGGGCGGAGATGGTTCGTTTTCTCGAATCGCAGGGTTTCACGATCCTGCGAATTCGCGGTAGTCATCACTTCATGGCGCGGGGCGAAGTTTGCACTACAGTTGCCGTGCATGGGCGGGAGACCCTCAAGATTGGAACGCTCCGAGGAATCCTTCGCGACATTGATCTCAGCCCAAACGAATTCGCGAAAATTTGGAATTCCTAGCCCGGATATCTCACAGTCTTCGTCGCGAGACGGGGCCCGAGCCGTGTCGACACGAGGCGCGCGCTGCCGCCGGCGCGCAGGCGTACTTCAACAGTACGTCGAACCCCCTCGGCAAGCGCAACGAAGTACCGGCGCGGCTCCGGTGCGTCGCAGCAGAAGTTCTGGGAGATATCCGGGCTAGCGCGGCCTGGCATACCGAAACAGCCATGCGGCCGACTTTGTTCGTCGATTTTGGTCCCGCTTCAGCGCTCAGTTCCCACGCGCTCAAATCGTCGCGGCGCGTGGGTGTGCCGATAATGCTAAATCCGGCAGTTGACGCGGCTACTTGCTCCAGGAGACCGCATACGCCGCACGCGAACCGGCGGTTCGCGCCGTCGACGCGGGCAGGTCCCACTTCAGTGCGACCATCCCAACCGCGTTTAGAGAACAGTACATTCGCCGACCCTAACGACGCGGCCTGGAAGCCGCCACGGTTCCGGACTGCAGCGTCAACACAAAAGATCCATCCGCGCAGTTCCGCCGGAATTGTCCTCTACGCCGTGCGCAAGAAAATAATCGCGTAGCGACCCTAGTTCCGCCCCTGCTTGCGCATGTAAACTTCAAACTTCCGCCGCGCGCGCGCCAATCGCCACTCGCGATACCAATTGCTCGCCGCCGCCAATGGATCGAACTCTGGCCCCCGCCGCCGTCCAAGGAATCCGAAACGAATCAGCAAATACCCCGCGAGCATGCCGCCGAGATGCGCGACGTAGCTGACGCCGGAATTCCGCGCCGCGATTCCATTCAGAAATTGCACCGCG
>VFZQ01000695.1 GCA_016871135.1 Acidobacteriota bacterium
GTGATGGATCAACGCCGCATCTCGGAGCTCCCGCAGCGCGGCGGCAATCCGCTCGAGCTCACGCTGCTGGCGCCAGGCGTGGCCAATACGACCAACCTGCGGCTGCGTAAGTCGATGGCGCCCGAAGCCACCTCCGATTTCGCGGCCGACGGCGCGGGCCGGTACAGCAACGAATTCCAGATCGACGGCATCTCGAACACGGCCGCCGACCGCGGCCGCGGTTATGCGCGCGTGGCCTATGCGCCGCCGGCCTCTTCGGTGCGCGAGTTTAAGATGCAGACCTCGGCATACGACGCCTCGGTGGGCCACACGATGGGATCGGTTGTGAACGTTTCGACGGCCTCGGGCACCAACCAACTGCACGGTGAGTCGCACTGGTTTTTGCGGCACAAGGCGCTGGATGCGCCGAACTTCTTCAACAACAAGAACAGCACGCCGCAGCCGATCTATCAGGACAACCGCTACGGCTTTTCGCTCGGCGGCCCGCTGGCGATTCCGAAGATCTACAACGGCCGCAACAAGAGCTTCTTCTTCTTCGCCTACGAAGGCAACCAGTTCGGCGTTCCGACTCAGTTCAGCCGCACCGTTCCCACCGAAACGCAGCGGAGCGGCGATTTTTCGGCGCTTCTGCCGCTGCGCAACGCCAACTACGCGATCTACGATCCGCGCAGCACCGCCGCGGCGGCGGGCGGGCGTTTCTCGCGCACGGCATTTCCCGGCAACATCATTCCGGCGTCGCGGCTCGACCGGTTGGGCGTGAATCTGGCGCGGGTCTATCCGCTTCCGAACTCACCCGCGACGGCGACCGCCGACGGCCGCAACAACTTCTTCAGCGCGCCGAAGGCGATCCAGAAGACGTACTCGACGCTGCTGCGGCTCGATCACGCGATCAACGAAAACCACCGGATGTTCCTGCGGCTGCATTACGACTTCTGGAAAGAAGACAAGAACCACGACTTCCTCAACGAAGTGAACGGGATTCATCAGAACCGGCCGAATCGCGGCGTCGCGCTCGACGACGTGCTGGTGCTTTCGCCGACCACGGTGCTCAACATGCGCTACGGGTTTACGAGCACCAAATGGTGGCAGTACCGAACCTCGCGCGGGATGGATTACGCGGCGCTGGGCTTCAGCCCGCAGTTGATCGCGTTAACGGAGCGAGGCCAGGCGCCTTTGCCGCGCATATCGCCGGGCGCGTATTCGCAGCTTTCGTACTGGGAAGATCCGGGCGACGGCGTGAACTCGTCGCTGACGCATTCGGGCATGGCGAGCTTCACGATACTCAAACGCAGCCACACGCTTCGCTTTGGCCCGGAGGTGCGTGTCTATCGGAGTTTCAACAACCGGCGGCCGATCGGGAACGCGCCCGATATTTCGTTCGGAACGACGTATACGCGCGGGCCGCTGGACAACGCGCCCGCCGCGCCGATCGGCCAGGATCTGGCGTCGATGCTGCTCGGCATTCCGGACGGATCGATGGATGTGGCGGCGAGTTCGGCGTTGCAGAACAAGTACTACGGTCTGTTCCTGCAGGACGATTGGAAGGTCACGCGCCGGCTGACGGTGAACCTCGGTTTGCGCTACGAACTAGAAACGCCTATTAACGAGCGCTACAACCGGCTGCTCGGGAACTTCGACTCGACAACAGCGAATCCGATCGACGCGGCCGCTCGCGCCAACTACGCCCGCGCGCCGATCGCCGAATTGCCGGTGAGCAACTTCCGCGCATTGGGCGGTCTGACCTGGGTGACAGCGGATCAGCGGAGCCCGTTCCTCGGCGAGAAGAACAACCTGATGCCGCGGTTCGGCTTCGCCTACGAGGCGACGAAGAAGACCGTCGTGCGCGGCGGGTATGGGATCTTCTTCAACAGTCTGGGCGTGAACACGATCCTGCCGTTGCAGACAGGCTTCTCGCAGTCAACGCCGATTCAGGCCTCTCTCGATAACGGCCTGAGCTACATCGCAACGACAGCCAATCCGTTGCCCACGGGGCTGCTGCAACCGCGCGGTCCATCGGGCGGGCTGGCGACGAATCTTGGCCAAGGGCTGAACTTTTACTTCCGTCCGAACAAGCAGGGCTACGCGCAGCGTTGGTCGCTGGGCGTTCAGCAGTTGCTGCCCGGGCAAATTGTGCTCGACACCAGCTACGTGGGCAATCGCGGCACGCGACTCGATATCGAGCCCGAGCAGAACGCGACGCCGAACGAGTTCCTGAGCCGCTCGCCGGTTCGCGATCAGGCACGGATCGACTTCCTCTCGGCGCAATCGCCGAACCCGTTCCGCGGCACCAACCCGATCTATGGCGCCAACATCTCGCGAGCGAACCTGTTGCGGCCATTCCCGCATTTCGGTTCGATTCGCGGCGAGGTCCCCGGCGGTTACTCCTGGTATCACTCGATGCAACTGCGCGCGGAGCGGCGGTTCCTGCAGGGGTTCACGGTGCAGATGTCCTACACATGGTCGAAGACGATGGAGGCGATCGAGTTCATGAACGCCGCCGACACGCGGCCGTATGAAAGCATCAGCTCGTTCGACCGCCCGCACCGCATGGCATCGAGCGGCATTTGGGAAGTGCCCGTGGGCCGCGGCCGGCGATTCGGCTCCCAAATGGCCAAGCCGTTGGACTTCGTGGCCGGCGGCTGGCAGATCGGCGCGATCGTTGCGCTGCAGTCGGGCGGACCGATGGGTTTTGGCAACGCCATCTTCAACGGCGATATCAAGAGCATCCGCATTCCGAACGGCCAGCGCGATGTGGACCGCTGGTTCAACGTCGATGCCGGATTCAATCGGAACGCCAATCAGCAACTGGCGTCGAACTACCGCGAGTTCCCGATGCGCTTTTCGGCGGTTTCGTCGCCTGGGCAACGGAGTTGGGATTTCTCGCTGGTGAAGAACTTCCCGATCCGCGAGTCGATTAAGATGCAGTTCCGGGCGGACGCTTACAACGCCTGGAACCACACCAATTTCAACGCGCCGAATACGACGCCGACGAACACGGCGTTTGGCCGGATTACGGGAACGGCGGGCGACAGCCGGAACTGGCAGATGTCGTTGAAGGTGGTGTTCTAACCGCCGTCCCCGTGGGTGGGGTATTCAGTTTTTCAAAGAGCAGGTGGCTGGTCCTTGCGATCCTTGCGGAAGGCCCGGTCAGCGTTTGTTGGGGATGAGTTCGCTACATTGCTTCTTGGCTCGCCAGGCGGCGAGGGCGACGGCGACGACGAGGTCGTCGTGGTCGACTGTTGTTCCCGAGGCTTTGACGCCGGAGCATTCGCGGATGAGGCGCTCGCGGTGGCGGAGGCCGTCGGCGAAGACGATGGCG
>VFZQ01000696.1 GCA_016871135.1 Acidobacteriota bacterium
ATGCGCCCACGGCATGTTCGTGCTCGAAGGAACGCTCGTGACCCACGATGGCCGCTTCGGGCCCGGGTCGTTTGTCTGGTTCCCCGAAGGACAGATCATGGAACACGGCGCAACCGCAGAACAAGATGTCGTCGTGGTGTTTATCACAAACAAACCGTTTGAGATTCACTACGTCTAACACGAGTCCCCCTGCCGCCGCGGAGTCGATCTAAACTGAGGTCCATACGTCCGATGCCACTTTGCGCAATACGATATCCTCAGCCGCTCGGCAACTCCGAATTCAGCCGCCAGCATCGGCGTTTGGCAGCCGCTTGAATATATTTAGCAGTTCTGCTCAATATAAACATGCCCTCCGAAATCGTTGTTTGCACCTATCGCGCCGCCGCGGACAAACGGGAAGCGTTCCGCGAGATCCTAAAACTGCACTGGCACGTACTTCGCGAACTCGGCCTCGTGCTCGACGAGCCCAGAATCATGCTCGAAGGACTGAAGGATTCGACGTTTGTCGAGGTCTTTGCATGGCGCGATGCAGAGGCGGTCGAGACCGCCCACCATCATCCCCGCGTCATGGCGGTCTGGGAACGGGTGGGGCCGTTGTGCGAGGCCCGAGACGGGCGGCCGCCAATGGAATTACCGCACTTCCGGAGAGTGGAATGAGCAAGGCGCGCGGCGCGGAAGAGGTCGCCGCGGTCGATGAAGTCTTCCGTGCGCTGGCGCATGAATCGCGTAGGCAGATCTTGATGGTCATTCAATTTCGCGGCGGCGAGATGACTGCTGGACAAATCGCCGACCGGTTTGCGTGCGCATGGCCGACGACGACACGGCATCTCAAAGTACTTGAAGAGAGCCGGCTGCTCGTCGTCGAAAAACGCGGCCGGGTGCGAGTGTACCGCCTCGCTAAAGAACGGTTGCTTTCGGTGACGCAGGGATGGCTGGCGTGGTTTGCACCTGGCGCCGATCTCTGAGTATCGACAGATACTCAGACCACGGGCCAACGGCTTCGGCGTTCCGCTTAGCCAAAACACGTGCGACCTGCGCAATGTGATCGAGATCATGTGTGACCCAGGTTGCCAAAAGCTGCCCAAGCGTCACACGCCCAAAAGCAGGATGCGTGCCGGTGCGAGCGAGATCGGCGTCGGTGAGTTTCATCGCCCGTAGCGCCGTGAGGCTCTCTTCGCGCGCGTTCGCAAACGCGACAAGCAACTCGCTCGGCGTTTTGCCCTCGCTCTCGCGGAACTGCGCTTCGCGGTCGAAAGGATCGAAATCAAGCGATTCGCCGTGATCCAAAATGCGGCGCGCGCGCGGAATCCAGTCGGCGTGTTCGCCATGGATAAGATGGCCGATCACGTCAAACGGACTCCACGTTCCGGGACCTTCATTAGCGTGCCAGGCCGCGTCCGGGAGTCCTTCAAGCAGCGCGCGTAGCACCGCGGGTGTTCGCACAAGTAACGAGTCATCAAACGGCATCCTTCCATTCTGCTGCTAGACTGCGGCTGTATGCTCGCCGCCGCGCTGATCACGCTTGCTCTCGCCGATTGCGACGACGTGACCGCGGCGCCATCGGGCGATCTGTATCTGGCGTGTCATTCGCCTTCGGACAAGTTCAGCGTACGCGTGATCGGCCAGAAGACCGTGAACGATGAGATGGACGGCTACGTGATCCGCCTGCGAGCGGGCACACACGAAATCGTTTACGTGACGCGTATGGGCGGCAGCGCGTACGACGCGGCATCGCGCGTGGCGGTGGATGCGCAGGGGAATGCATGGGTGGCGGGTTATACGAAGTCGGCCGATTTCGCGGTGACCAAGGATGCGTGGAAGAAGTCGTTCGGCGGCGATGGCGACGCGTTCTTGATGAAGCTCTCACCGGGAGGCCGTGTGCTGTTTTCCACCTTTATCGGCGGGCCTCGGAACGACTCCGGCAACGCGATCGCGCTGGTGGACGGCGAGCCGGTGATCGGCGGCACGTCCGATGGCGATGGATTCGTGCAGCGCGGCGCGTCGAAGCGTGTGACCTTTGGTGGATCGGGCGAGGAGAAGCTGACCGGCATCGCGGTGCACCGTGGAAAAGTCTACGCGACGGGGTACACGAAGTCGAAAGACTGGAAGACGCTCCGCGGGCCGAGCGACGCGTTCGTAGTCCGGCTGAATGCGAAGACGCTTGAGATCGAAAGCGAGGAGTTGTACGGCGGGATCGGCGATGACTCGGCCTGGGGAATCGCGGTAGATGCGCGCGGGCGAGTATACATCGCAGGGCAGACCGACTCGCCCGATCTCCCCGGCGCGCGGCACGGGTTTCAGAAGAAGAGCCGCGGAGCGGTCGACGCGTTCATCGCGCGGATCGGCGGGCCTGCAACGTACTTCGGCGGCGCCGCGAAAGACGAAGCCGGCTACGACGGGCACAACATAGCCATCGAAAAAAATGGCGACGTCTGGATCGCGGGCATGACCTATTCGAACGACCTCTCGGCCGAGGGAACCTACGGCGGCGGCGACGAAGACGGCTTTATCGCGAAGTTCTCAAGCGAACTCGAGAAGCTTCGATTCGCCGCCTACGCCGGAAGCCCCGCGCGCGAAATCGGAGAGGGCATCGCGCTCATTCCCGGCGCTGCGGTAATGACAATGGTCCGCTTCGGCGAAGGCGTTGCGGTCGGGCCGTTTTTGGCGCAATCGGTGATCACGGTCTGGCCCCGGTGACGCCGCCTACTTGGTCGCCTCGGCCGCCAGCCCGCCGTGCCATCGATGTGCCGTAATCGCCGTCAGCTCTCGAATGAAGAGCTCATTCCCCGCGATCGCAACGTGCCCCCAAGCCTCCGACTTGGTGAGTTCCTTCGAGTCCAGCAATTCGAATCGTTCCGCGTTCGTGCGCACCAGATGCGCCGTGCCGTTCTCATCCAGTGCGAGGATCTTGTCGCCACGCAACGCCATGGACCAGTAGCGGCCGAAGGGTGTCGATGTCCAACGGGTTTCACCCGTTTTGAGATCGATACAAGTAAATCGCTGGTTGGCCAGATGAAGATACGCCATTCCGCCGTGAACGACCGGCGTCGACATGTAGCCCTTTGCCTTGTTGCGCCAAAGCTCCTTCACTTCGAAGCCGCCTGTACCGTTAGCGCTGACCTGGAACAAATAGGAATCGTTCTGATAGGTGCTCGTGAAGATGGAATCGCCGTGAACAACGGGAGTGAGAATGTTCATCCCGCGGAAGTTGGGCACCATTTGCGCCCATAGATCGGCGCCCGTCTCCGGATTCAACCCATGCAGATGAGTCCGGGTCTGAACAAGCAGTTGGCGTTGGCCG
>VFZQ01000697.1 GCA_016871135.1 Acidobacteriota bacterium
CGCCTCGTACTGCGCTTGAGCGCTCTTGGGCTGCGTTGCGGCGGTTTTCAGCCGCTCCGATCCCAGGCGCTCCAGTGCCGCGCGGTCCTGGCGATCGCGAGCCGTAACCAAGGGATCGTCCGCGCCGAACACCGCCATCGAAAAGATAATCAACCAACTTCGCATTAAGTCTTCCATTTTCGCAGATCAGGCGTTGACGATTTTGCGCTGAACGAAGAAGAAGTAGAACGCCAGCACGATCAACAGCGCTCCGTTGGCCGCTAGTACCTCGGGCGCATGGAAAGACTGGATCAATCGGCCGGACACCAAATTCCCAAACGGCATGCCGCCGCGGAAAGCCACGTTATACACCGACATCACCCGGCCGCGCATCTCGTCCGGGGTGATCGTTTGAACGAGGCTCATCACCAGCGCGCCGACCGAAATCATCGCCGCGCCGCTCAAATAGAGCAGCAGGCAACTCAACCAGAACTCGCGCGACTGCGAGAAGCCGATCATCAAAATACCGAACGCTCCGAGCATGATCAACGCCGTCCGCCCCTTCCGCCTTACATTGCTCATTCCGGCGACGATCAGCGCGCCGCTCACAGAGCCGATGCCGGACACCGAGAGCAGAGTCGAGTATGCGTCCCTTCCGAGATGCAACACATCCTTGGCGATAACTGGAAGGAACGTCAACAGTGGCAAGCTAAAGAACGTCATCAAGAACGCCAGTACGATAAGCGGCGCCATCGCCTCACGGCCCCGCACGAATGCGATGCCTTCCTTCATGCTCTCCATCGGGCTTTCCTTCTTCACGCCCGCCGGCAGCCTCGCGGGAAGCCGGATCAAGGAAACAATCACGGCGACGAAACTCAGCGCGTTCAGAAGAAAGCACCACACCGCGCCCAGTTGCGCCATCGCAACGCCGCCGAGAGCCGGACCGATAACGCGCGCCAGATTGAACTGGATCGAATTCAGAGCGATGGCATTTTGCAGCCCGTCCTTTGGTACCAGGGATGGAATGATCGACTGATACGCCGGTCCGCCGAACGCCTGCGCGCAGCCCACGATGAAGCTCAACAGGTAGACATGCCACACTGCGACGACGCCGGCAGCCAGCAATCCGGCGAGCGTCAGGGCGCAGCTCAGTTGAACGAACTGCGACGCCAGGAGCAACTTTCGGCGGTCCATGCGGTCGGCCACCACGCCGCCGATCAGCGAAAGCAGGAAGATCGGAATCTCGCCGAGGAACGCATCCAGCGCCAGCGCCCACGCCGAGTTGGTCAGTTCGAAGACAAGCCAGCTTTGCGCCAGCTTCTGCATCCACGTTCCAATCGACGAAGTGCAGGCGCCGATCCACATCCGGCGGAAGTCCGGATACTCAAACGCCTTGAAGACGCGCGAAAGCAATGGGGGCTCAGTATCCGGGAAGCGGAGCGGGGCGCTCGATCAGATGGATGATATTGCCGTCGCAGTCGGCGAAAAACACCAGCCGGTTGCCCGATGTCGTGAACGGCTCACCCAGAAACAACACGCCCTTTTCCTTGAGCTGAGCGTGTCCGGCGTCGAAGTTGTCGACTTCGATGGCGAAGTGCCGGATGCCGGGGTCCTTCATCTTGTTAGAGCCTCGCTCGCCTTCCGACGGGATGATCTCGATCATCGAACCGTTCCGGCCGCGGACAAAGTAGTTGCCGGAGTACTCGAAGTTGATATGAAACTCAAGATTGTCGCGATACCATTCGGCGAGACGTTTGGGGTCGGGCGATGCGATCGCCGTGTGCTCTAAACCATTAAACATACTGGTGATTGTACCAGCCAGCCGCTAGTAGATCGTGAACCCGAACACCGTATTCGAATCCGACGGCGTTAAGACGTACTCGCCGTTGACTAGCGGCTCGGTGGGTTCGATGCGGTAAAGCCCCGTGTCGAGTTTCTTGGCGCTGATGCGGATCGGCTTGGTCGAGTCCTTGCGCTTCTTTGGATTGTCGAAGAAGAACACTTCGCGCGCGCCGTTTTTTACTTCGAGCTTGTACATGGTCAGCTTGTCGGGCATGATCGTTTTCGATTCGAGCAGAAAAATCGGTTCGGCCAGCGGGGTCCTTGCCTTCGCCGCCGGGCCCGCCGTGATGAACGCGGTTCCCTCCTTCCGCTTCTCCTCTTTGGCCTCGGCCGCGTCGGTGGGAAGGAGTTTGGTAGCGTGCAGCAGATACGGCAGGTCCGGCTTTTCCGGCCGGGGCCCGGTGTACTTCTGCTGCGCTGAAAGCGGGGCGATGGCGGCAAGGAGTAAGACAGCGGTTCGCATAGGTTCTCTTCTGATGTTACAGATGCGCGCGGCCGTTTGCGGGTTGCTCGCGCCGCCACCATTGTTCCAGCGCTGGATCGGCAAAGTGCGAGATCGTCAACTCCGTTCCGTCGAGCGCCCCGCCGCGTTGGCTCACGCCGACCACACGTGCACCCGCCGCGCGGGCGGCCGCGATTCCGGACGGCGAGTCTTCGAAGATGACGCACTCGGCCGGGTGGACGGCCAGTCGTTCCGCCACGCGCAGGTAGATATCCGGCGCGGGCTTCGGACGCTCCACCTGATGTCCGTCGACGATGGCGTGAAAGTGTTTCTCCAGTTTCGCTTCGCGCAATAGAAATTCGACGTTCGCGGGTTCGGCGTTTGTACCGAGCCCGACAGGAAGTTTCGCGACTTGGCCTAGAAATTCCCGCAGACCGTGCGTCAGGTGTCGTTCCAGTACCGGACGCATCTTCGACCGGTACAGCGCCTCTTTGGCCGCGCCGTGCGCGAACACCTCTTTCTCGGACGCGTCTGGCCCGAGCAAACGCCGCATGATGAAGTCATTCCGTTTCCCGGCCATCCATGTATCGATGCCGTCATGCGGAATGCCGAGCCGGGTTAGGTACTCGACCCACGCGAGCTCGTGCAGAGGATTGGAGTCGATTAGAACTCCGTCCATGTCAAAGATTACGCCTCGGATCATTCCTACCAGGAAAACTCCGATCTACCTAGGGTTGTACGCTGAATTGTCACTTATTGAACTATTCTCTCAGCCTTGGCCGGCCGATGGAAGTTATATGGCAGAACGTGTCCTTTCCCAGGAAGAAATTGACAGTGTATTCCGCCGGCTGCAAGACACGCGGAACGAAGACGACCCTGCCAAACGGGCGCAACCGTACGACTTCCGCCGCCCCGACCGCATCGCGAAAGACCAACTCCGCGCCATCCACCTTCTGCGCGAAAACTTCGCGCGTAGTTTGGCCTCCAGTCTTTCGGCCTATCTGCGCGCCTATGTCATGGTCAACCTCGTTT
>VFZQ01000698.1 GCA_016871135.1 Acidobacteriota bacterium
AGTGGCGCACCAGGAACGGGAAGTCGTCCATGCGCTGCGACAACGCCGGCAGATGAATCTCCACCATACTCAGGCGATAGTACAGGTCTTCGCGAAATTCGCCCGCCGCCATCATCTTTTCGAGGTCGCGATTGGTCGCGGCCACGACGCGCACCGACACCCGTTTCGACGCTGTCGCGCCGACTGGTTTGATCTCCTGCTGTTGAATCGCGCGCAGCAGTTTGCTTTGCATGCCGAATGGCAGGTCGCCGAGTTCGTCGAGGAACAACGTGCCGCCGTGCGCCGCTTCGAACAGGCCTTTCTTGTCCGCGTTGGCGCCGGTGAACGATCCTTTGATGTGGCCGAACATCTCGCTTTCAAATAGCGTCTCGGTAATCGCCGAGCAGTTCGCGACGACGAATGGCCCGCTCGCCACCGGACTCATCGCATGCATCGCATGCGCGGCCAGTTCCTTGCCCGTACCCGTCGCGCCGCGCACCAGCGCCACGCGGAAATGCGGCGCGACGCGGCGCACGAGCGCGAACACTTCGAGCATTTGCGCGCTGCGGCCGACCATGCCTTGGAAGCGGTTCGCGTCGACGAGTTCGATCTCCAAACGGGCCGCTTCCACGCGCCGCTTCGACTCGTCGACCAATTCCTTGACCCGCTGGCGCAAGGGGCCGAGGCTGATCGGCTTGGTCAAATAATCCGACGCGCCTTAGCGAATCGCCTCGACCGCGGACTCCGGCGTGTAGTGTCCGGTGAGCAGAATGACATCGGTGGCCGGCACCTGCTGTGTGAACTCTTCGAGCAATTCGAGCCCGCTGGCATCGGGCAGTTTCAAGTCGAGCAGGACGGCCTGCGGCTTGAATCGCGCGAACAATTCGCGCGCTTGCGCGGCCGTGCCGGCGCGATGAATATTGACGTCGAGCGACTTCAAGGCGTCGACAACGAGGTCGATACTCAGTGGATCGTCGTCGACCGCAAGGAGCGAAAGGTGAAAGGCGGATCCCGTCATGCGCGATTTCCCAGGGTATCAGCCTTGTAGCATAGAGAGGATGCAAGGTTGGATGTCCAAGCTTCGGCCGCTCGATGAAATGATCAACATTCTCATCGGCGCGCTGGCGTTTCTGCTCGGAGTCGGCGCGGTCTATCTCAACTGGCAGAAGGCGCAGCAGGCCGAACTGCTTGCGGTGCAGAGCCGCCAAGCGGTGGGCCTATTGCGACAGTTGCAGATCTCTCTGAGCGACGCCGAGAGCGCGCACCGCGGCTATCTGGTGGCGGGGACTGGAACGTATCTCACCGACTACACGTCGGCGATGGGGGCGGTAGAGTTTCGAATCGGGCAGTTGCGCGAGACGGCGCAGCGCATCGCACCGATCGGCGCGCGTATGGCGGAGATCGAAAAGCTCGTCACCGAAAAAGAGACCGAGATGAAGACGTCGCTACAGGCGGCGTACGCTGGCGAGTGGGAGGTCGCCAACGAATTCATGCGGCAGGGGCGGCAGATTGGAGCGGTCGACCGGTTGCGCGCGGTTGTCGCCGATACCGAGCAAGCGACGATCGCCCAGGGCGACCGGCTAGCGATCGAGACACAGGACAAGATGCGATGGGCCGCGATTCTCGCGGTTGTCGCGTGCGTCGCGTTGTTCGTTTTGTTCGCCATCGACAACCAGCGCGCGGCCGCGCGGCGGCGGGCCGCCGAACACGCCAGCGCGGTGAAGTCGGCATTCTTGGCGAGCATGAGCCACGAACTGCGCACTCCACTCAACGCGGTAATCGGCTATAGCCAGATGCTACAGGAAGAGGCCGAGGCCGATGGCCGCAAAACCGATCTACAGGACCTGCAAAAAATCGAAACCGCGGGAAAACATCTGCTGGAACTGATCAACGCGATTCTGGAGATGTCGAAGATCGACGCCGGCAAGGTCGAGATCTCGTCGACCGGATTCTCGCTGCACGAACTGCTCGACGAAGTAATCGAACTCGTACGGCCGATGGCGGAAAAAAACGGAAATACACTCGAACTCGCTGTCGCGCCGGGTGTTTCGCGGATGCACTCGGACGCCACCAAGGTTCGGCAGTGTTTGCTCAATTTGCTCTCGAACGCGGCAAAGTTCACGCAGAACGGCACAATCAAACTCGGCGTCGAACGGGTGCTGGAGATCAACCGGCCGTATCTTCGTTTCGCGGTGTCCGATACGGGTCCGGGCATTCCGCAAGCGGAGCTTGCCCTTCTGTTCGAACCGTTTCACCAACTGGAATCGACTCCAGTCCGCGGCAAGGGGCAGGGCACGGGACTTGGACTTGCCATCACGCGGCGGCTGAGCCGCATGATGAGCGGCGATACCTTCGTGGAAAGCGAACTCGGCAAGGGAACGACGTTTACTCTCGCGCTGCCGGAAGAATTGACGCCCGGAGCGCTTGCGGCCGCCAAGGCCGCCAGCAAACCGGACAAACCGGTAGTGCTGGTCATTGACGACGACGCCGCGATTCACGATCTGGTTCGCAAACTGCTGGACAGGCAGCCTCTTGAAGTGGTGACGGCGCGTAGCGGAGACGAAGGGCTTCGCATCGCGCGAGAGTTGAAGCCGCGCGTCATCACGCTCGATATCGTGATGGACGGCGCCGATGGCTGGGAAATTCTGCGCCGATTGAAGAACGACGCCGATCTCGCTTCGATTCCGGTGGTGCTGTTGAGCATCCTCGACGCCAAAGGCGATCCTCGCGGATTCATGGCCGCCGATGTTTTGACCAAGCCGGTCGACGTGGATACGCTCGGGGGCGCGATATTGCGGCTCGCCGCAGCGGGCCGGACGCAATCGGCATTGATCGTGGACGACAATGAGGAGTCGCGCTCGATGTTGCGGAAACCGCTGGAGAAGATGGGCTGGGAGATCCACGAAGCAGCCGGCGGCGCGGACGCGCTCGAAATGTGCGCGGCCTTGAAACCGGGGCTGGTGCTGCTCGATCTAATGATGCCGGAGGTAGACGGCTTCGAATTTCTAAGCCGTCTACGTTCGAGCGAATCCGGCCGCGACACACCCGTGCTCGTCGTAACCGCGATGGACTTAACGACGCAGCAGCGCGAGCGATTGCGCCAACAAGCCGCCGCCGTTGTCAGCAAGGGCGCGCTGCGCGGGAACGAATTGATCGCGCAGGTGCTGGCGGCGCTGAAATAGAGAGATTCCGCATGAAAGTGTTGCTCGTCGAAGATAACGAAATGAACCGCGATATGTTGTCGCGGCGGCTGGAACGCAAAGGTCATGAAGTGTTGATCGCCGTCGACGGCCAGGAGGCGATCGCGATGACGC
>VFZQ01000699.1 GCA_016871135.1 Acidobacteriota bacterium
CGGTGCAGACGAAAACGAACACCGCGGCCAGGATTTTTTCGTTCGCCGACATCGGCCCCATCTTCGCCAGTTCGCCGCGAGCGAAAGCCGATGCTTCCGGCGTGCGATGGATTTCGGGTGGATACATCCACCGCACCAGGAACGGAATCGCCGCCAGCGAAACCAGTCCCGGCACAATGCCCGCGACCAGCCAGCTCGACCACGTGATGGTGAAGCCCTGCTGCGCCGCCATCTGTGCCGCGAGCGGGTTGGACGCCTGCCCGGTGAAGAACATCGCCGCCGTCACGCAGATCGATTGATAAACCGCGACCATCAGGAACGATCCCAATCGCCCCGCCGTCACTCCAGGCCGCGAGTCGTAAAGTTCGGCGATCGATCGCGTCAGCGGCAGCGTCACGCCGCCGGATCGCGCCGAGTTTGACGGGATGATCGACGCCAGTGTCATGTCGCTGGCCGCGAGCGCATACGTCACGCCGAGCGTCGTCGTGCCGAACCACTGAATGAACAGCAACGCGATGCGCCGCGCCAGGCCCGTATTCAACAGCGCCCGCGAAATGAAGAAAGCGACCAGCACCAGCCATACCGTCGGATCCGCGTACCCGCCCAGCGCCGACGTTACGGTCAGGCCGCCAACAACCGCCGTCATCGTCACCCCGATGAATACGATCGCGCCGCCCGGTATCGGCTGCAAGACCAAGCCGGTCACGGTTGCGACGAACAACGCGAACAAACGCCACGACTCCGGTTTCAGCGATTCGGGTCGCGGAAAGCCATGAGCGATCGCGAAATAGATCAGGACCAGAATCCCGAAACCGCGAATGGTTCGAAGCATGGACGGCCATCATAACACCACCAGGGCCTATGGACTACGGATCAATCTGAGTCGGAAAACTCCGCGTTTCGCGCCATACTGTACCAGATCCGTCCCCGCAGACATTGGCGTTCCGCCGCAAGCGCCTGAAAGGCTGGTTTCAGGAATAGACATGAAGTTGAGTCGACTCGCGCACATGATGTGTTGGCTTGGGGCGGCGGTTTCCTCGTGGTCGGTCCCGTATTATCTGGTGCAGTCGATTGGGCCCGTCGGCTGCGAGAGCAAAGCGACCGGAATCAACGATGCGGGCATGGTTGTTGGCAACTATGAGTTGCCGGATGGAACGTATCGGACTTTCGTGTGGCAGAACGGCGTCGTGACTCCGCTCGGCACGCCCCCCCAAGCCATCAACGCACGAGGCATGGCAATCAATGCGAACGGTCAGGTGGCGGGATATATCGACACCGCCTCCGGGCCGCAGGTCGCGTTGTGGTCGAATCTGCCCTCGCCCGTAATTCTCGGCAACGGCTACGCGATGGCGATCAATGCGAACGGGGACCTGGCGGGAATGCGCATCGGTCCCGACGGCAGCGGTTCGGGCTTCGTCACCCAGAACGGCGCCGAGACTTCACTCGGCCAACCCGCGGGCGGAGACTGGAGCAAGGCGACGGGCCTCAATGGCGCCGGCGATGCATCCGGTACCGCGATGACGTCCGATGGCGCGATGCGAGCGTTTTCGGTGGTTAACGGAACGACCACCGTGCTCGCCGGTTTCGGCGGCGCCAACAGTTACGCCAACGGTATCAATGACGCCGGTCTCGTCGCCGGATCGGCGCAATTGGCCGGCGGCGCGATGCGCGCCGTGATTTGGAGCGGAATCGCGCCGACGATCCTCGGTTCGCTGGGCGGTATGAACAGCTACGCCTATGCCGTCAACAGCAACGGTAGCGTCGTCGGTTACGGCGACTTGGCCGGCGATGGCGGAACGGCGGCGTTCGTCTTTGAAGGCGGAGCGCTCTACGATTTGAACCTTCGCATCTCCGGCGACAGCGGTTGGCGTCTGCTCGAGGCGATGGCCATCAATGCCTCCGGTCAGATCGTTGGACGAGGTCTCTTCGAAGGCGTCGAACAAGCCTTCCTTCTCACGCCGATTACCCCGCTCGCCGCGGCCGACGCGGTCGAACCCGCCGACGTGCCGGAACCGAGAACGCTGCTTCTCATGGGCGCGGCACTGATGAGTCTTCTCGTGTTGCGTGGTGTCCCGAAGCACTGATTGGCGGATCCCGCCCCAAACCGTTGAAAAGTTCGCTACACTTGGGTCTTAACCGTGGTTAAGATGCGACTGGGTTTCATTCTGTCGGCGTTGTTGACGTTGCCATTGGCGGCGCAATCGACGGCAACACTATTCGGTCTGGTGACCGATCAGAGCGGCAGCGCCATTCCCGGCGCGACAGTCCGCGTGTCGAATTCCATGACCGGATTTTCCGGCCAGCAGGCGACCGCGAACGATGGCCAGTTCCAATTCGTAAACGTCCCGTTCCAGACCTACACGATCCGCATCGAAAAGGCCGGATTCGATCCCTCGGAGCGATCGATCAGCCTCCGGTCAAACATTCCATTCCGCCTGGACATTACCCTCGCCGTCGCCGGGCAGGGAATTGCAATCGACGTCACCGCCTCGGAAATTCGCGCGACCATCGACACCGAAGCAACCGGGACCAAGACCGAACTGGACGCCGCTTCCTTCGCCCGCCTTCCTCAGCAAGCCAGCGGCCGCGGCATCGAGTCGGTGCTTCTCAGCTTCCCCGGATTTGCCGCCAATGCCAACGGCGCCATCCACCCGCGCGGCGCGCACAATCAGATGACCTTCGTCATCGACGGCATGCCGATCTCCGATCAGTTGACCGGCGCCTTCGCCAATGCCGTCGATCCGACGATCGTGCAGAACATCGAACTCTTCACCGGCGATGTCCCTGCCGAGTTCGGCAACAAGGTCTCCGGCGTCGCCAACATCACCACGCGCACCGGGCTCGGCAGCGGACGAAAGGCGGCCGGCTCCACCCAACTCTACGGCGCAGGCTACGACACGCTTTCGCAGGTGACCCAAGTCATGGGCGGCGTGGAAAAATTCGGCTACTTCCTGAGTGCCAACACGCTTGAGTCGCACCGCTATCTCGACTCGGTCTCGCTCGACAACTTGCACAACGGCGGCAACTCCGAACGCGCCTTCGCACGCTTCGACTACCAGCCCAACGCGCAGGATCAACTCCGTCTCAACCTAATCGGCGGACGCAGTTCGTTTGAACTCGCCAACCTTCGTTCGCAGCAGGCCAACGATCAGCGCCAGCGCCAGGGCATGCGCGATTTTTCGGCATCGCTCGGCTGGCTGCGCACCATCGACGCGCGGTCGACCTTCGACGCCACCGCCTCCTACCGCACGGCCATCGCCCAGCTTTTGCCAAGCGCCGGCGACACCCCG
>VFZQ01000700.1 GCA_016871135.1 Acidobacteriota bacterium
CGCACGCAAGTCGCTCCTCAAGATGCGGCGGAGGAAGCGCCTTATTCCTTCGTTCTGGAAACAGGCTTCTCTTTGGCCGGAGTGACGCTATATTCTGCGGGACTCAATAGTACCACGATTTTGTCACGATCTGGAGAAGCGGTCAAAACCCGAACGCCTTCGCAATCTCCCCAATCGTCGAAGATTCCGGCACACTCCCCTGCGTCAGCTCCGCGTTGCCGCCGCCGCGCCCGCCCGCCTTCGCCAGCAAGTCCTTCAAGACGTTCCCACAATGCACCGAACTGTCCGATGACGCAACCAGCACAGCCTTGTCCGATGTCGCCAGAAATACGCCTACTCCGGCTGCCGTGTAGGCCTGGGCTACCGCCCGCACCGCGTCGTCAAGCGGCCCGTCGGCCTTCAGCCAATAACGCCCCGGCGATTCCGCGTACAACTCGCGGCCTTTGTATGCCGCCAATTCCAGCTGCGCCTTTTTCAGCGACTTCGCCGAATCCTTCGCCGTCTCCTGCAACGCCGCGATGGCACCCGGAACATCTTCAAGCGGAGACGAGAACGCCCGCGCCGCGGCTGCGAGTAAATCGTAATCGGCCCGTGCTCGACGCACCGCGTGGCCGCCACATACAAACTCCACGCGCGTATTGCCTCGGATTCTTTCCGTCTTCCGAATCAGCAGCGCACCAATCTCACCGGTCGCGCGCACATGTGTCCCACCACACGCACTCTTGTCGAGCCCATCGATTGTAACGATCCGGAGTGTTCCCTCACGGTCGGATCCTTTGCGCAGACCCTCCGCCGACGCCGCGTCTTCGAATCCGATCCCAATCGGCCGGTCTTCCGTAATGACGGCATTCGCGCGTGTTTCGACGCGCCGCAAGTCGCTATCGCTCACCTGCGCCGACGCCAGTTCCACCGTCGCGTACTCCTCGCCCAGATGCACGGCTACCGTTTCCAGGCGCAACAACTCATGGAACATCGCCGAGAGCAAATGCTGCCCCGAGTGCTGCTGCATGAACGAAAACCGCCGCGGCCAGTCGATCTGGCCCTCCACGCGCCCCGCCGCCACCGGCGCGTCGACGACGTGGACGACCCGATCTCCTTCATCGATCACATCGAGCACACGCGCGCCGCCCAGCGTGCCGCGGTCGGCCAGTTGTCCGCCGGATCTGGGGTAAAACGCCGAACGATCCAAATATACACGGAGGCCACCGTCGGACACAGCGGCCTCCGCTTGAAAGGATTGCAAATAACAATCGGTGTAGTAGAGGCGCTCGGTCACTCGATCGCCAACTCCACCGTGTTGCTGAGAACGTTGTTGCCGAGGTTGAGGAACATCGGAACGCGCGGTCCGCGATCGACATCCGGCGGAATCTGTACGTTGATCTGATACAGGCCCACAAAACCCGGAGTCAGCCCGACAAACTGCGTCGGGTAACTGATGTTCTCCGCGATCGATAGCGCGCCCATGTGCATTCTCGGCGCGGGCGTGATCGCCGCCAGCGGAGAGGACGGCGAAGCGGCGCCACTGACCACGCCGGGCGTCGTCGGGCCGAGTCCGATCGCATAGATCACAATGACCTCTCCCACGCGCGCCGGCCGGGTGTTCACGCCTGGCACCGCGTTGCGCGGCAGCGGGTACGAACCGTCGCCGTTGACCGCGATTCCGTAGTCGCCGATGCCCAGGCGCAGCAGTCGCGGCGCGCGGTCGGCGATCGTGATCGCCACGCGGTTGGAACGTTGCCCGTTCGATTCGACAACCACCGTTCCCGCGCCCTCTCGCGCATCGTAGGGGATCTGGAAGTTGATTTGGCCGTAAGAAACGAAGTAGACCGGCGCGGGAATGTCGTTGACCAGCACGCGCGCGCCCGCCATTGTCGTTTGCAGCGGTAGCGCAGTCGCCGCCACTGGATTGCCGATGAGGAACTGATCGCCGAACACCGCCGCGATCACACCTTTTCCGAGTCGATCGTTCGCCGTGAACGTGGCGTTGTTGACCACGCCGCCGGCGGTGACTATTGGTGCGCTGCGCGGGGATACTTCCATGGATACGGGCACGCGGATCGGTCCATTGGCGGCGTTACTGTTGATCGTCACCACCGCCGTGTACGTTCCCGCGCCGAGATTGGTCGCGTCCGCCACAAGCTGGACAATATTTAGCGAAGCGTACAAGTCAGCGCGCAGCCACGGGGTTCCGGCAGACAGTGGCGGCGATTGCAATTCGACCGTTGGCGCCGTCAGCGCCAGCGTGCCGCGCCCCCGGTTGGTCGCGACGATGTTGGCGATCACCGACGGCAAACCGGTCGCCGCTTTCATGGCAAACGCATTCTGATTCAAAGCCATGATCGGCTGCGAAGTCACACGCATCGTGACATTGATCGTTTTGTTGTCGGCCGGAAGCGCCGACCCGCTCATCCGCATCGTGCCGATGTAGCTGCCTTCGGCAAGCCCGCCCGGATTGGTCGCCACTACCGCGTACGGCAGCACGAATGAAAAACTTCCAGAGCCTTCGAACGCCAGCCGCATCCAGTTGCCGCCGCTTGTTGTCGCGGCCGCGCCCTCCAAGATGCTATTCGACGTGAACGATTGCCGCGCCGTCGAACCAGCGTCTGGCGTTACGAACAACGTGACGTTGTCCGGTACCGTGCCGCCGATGGCGACCGTTACCGTAATCGTCTGCGGCGCGTCGACCGCATTCGGATCGCTGGCCGTAATCGCCGCCGTATACGTGCCAGCCGCCAGCGACGACGTGTTCAAAGCAATGTTGATCGGTGTACACGTCGCGCCCGAAGCGCCGAAGATGCTGCAAAGTCTCGGTGCGCCGACCGTTGCCGCGGCCCACGTGGCCGATGAGCGCAGCGATATGTTCAAAGTGCCGTCTCCGGCGTTGGTCATTTCGACCGTCCGGGCCGGCCCGTTCTGGCCGGTCGCGATCGATACCGGGCCGATCGCCGTTTCCGACAGCCGTAACTGCGGCGCCGCCAGCAGTACGGGCATCGCGATTGCGCTAAGCAAGAAGCTACGAAGTTTGTTCATGGATTTGTCCTCTCACGCCCTAAAACATTATGAGCACATTTTGTTTTAGGACACACCTCGGGTGGTGAGGTCTTTCAGGTTGGTTTTCTTTGGGGGGACGGACGCGGAGCGGGTTGGAGGGAACTGGACACTTGCCTGTTGAACCGGTCTATTGAGTCCCGCATAATATAGAGACGACTTTCAAGCGTCCGGTGTAAACTGGGATATGGGCAACCCTGCAGGCGTGCGTCGTGATTTCGATTCGCTCGAGAAGCGC
>VFZQ01000701.1 GCA_016871135.1 Acidobacteriota bacterium
GCCCGCCGATGGCGTATCCCGGCTGATTAAATCGGAACGGCGCCGCGCGCCGGTGGTCGTCGCGCACGGGACTCTGATTGCGCGTCCAACTGTTGGCGTCCATCGCCGAGTTCCGGAAGAACCACCATGTCGTTCCGTGAAAATCTTTCGTGCCGCTCTTGGTCACGAAGCGCAGTTGCCCATCCATCGCTCGTCCGTACTCGGCCGGGTAGGTCGACGTGAGCAGTTGGACTTCCTGAATCGTATCCACGTTCAACAACCCGACCTGCGCCGAACCCGTGAAATCGCCTCGCGTCCGCATCGCGTTCACGCCGTCGATGGTGATGTTGTTCCCGTTCCGCCGCCCGCCGTTGATCGAAAAACTCTCGTGCAAATTATTCGGATTGAAATTGTTGAAGTTGCCGCCGACAACGCCAGCCTTTAGCAGGGCGAGATTGATCGGATTCCGCCCGTTGAGCGCCAAATCCGTAATCTGCCGCGCCTCCACCACGCGCCCAATCTGCGCCGTCTCCTGCGAGAGTTGCACGCCCGTCGCCTCCACCGTCACCGATTCGCTCACCGCGCCAACCTCGAGCATCACGTCCACCGTCGACCGCGCCGCGACGTCGACCTTCACACCCGTCCTCACGAAGCGCTTGAAGCCCTGCGCCTGCACGCTCACTTCATACAACCCCGCTGGAACATTGGTGATGATGAAGGCGCCGTTGTCGCCCGTATCCGCCGCGCGAGAGACGCCTTGTATGCTCACGGCCGTTACCTTCGCCCCAGTTACGACGGCGTTGCTGGAGTCAAGAACGGTTCCGGCAATCTGCCCTTGGTCCTGTTGGGCGTAGATGTTCGCGCATGCGGCGAGTAGGAAAAGTGGAAGTAGAAAACGCATACTGGCGACGCTCCATTCTGCGCCCGGGCATTGCGGACAACCCGGGCAACCCGGCCAGTATATAACACCGAAAATCCCGCCAGCTACGCTACTTGGCACGTTGAAACCGGAACCCGACCTTCGTCTTTCCAGCCTCTTGAAAGATGTGCAATTCGGCGCCGGCCTTCTTATACCGGATCAACTCCGAAGAGTCCGCGCCAAAGAATCGCAACCCCTATCCCTTCAAAGCGTGGAAATCCCAGCCCTTGCGGAACGTCGGCTTCAACAACTTGTTCGCCTCCGCGTTATTGGTGATCCGCATCTTCTCCGGGTCATACTCCAACTTCCCTTCATGCCGCAGTGCGATCACACCCAACAGCATCCACTCCACAAACGGTGATGCCACTTCGAAATTCGAACACGCCGGCTCCCCGCCCTTGCAGGCGCGAATGAAGTCGCGCATATGGCCGGGCGACCGCGTCAACAACGGCGCCGGCATCGTGTAGTCCTTCATCTTCTCGACTGGCAGCAACCGAGTCACTTCGCCATACGTGCCGGTCGTCAGGATCCCCTTATCGCCGAGGAACACACTGCCATTCGGCGTCGGGAATCGCAACTCCGCGCCAGGCGCCTTCAACGTTTCAAACTCCGCCGTGCTGAACGTCCTGCCGGGCGATCGGAAGTCCGCCGCGCCGCCTCGCGCGCCCGCGTCACGCCGCGGGTCGGCGGTCCGAAGCGACGGCGGATCACCCACCCATTCTCCCGCCGGAACCCCAGCGATCTTCGGGCTCTCCTTCATCCCGTCATACCAGAAGACCTGCAGCGCGGGCATATCGCCGTACGCCGCGAAGTCGAACCGGATCACCGACGCCTTCGGGAACTGGAACGGGCTCACGCCCTCTTTCTTCACGCACTCCACGCCGACAATCTTTCGCTTCGATAGATGCAGCGCCATGTTCGGAGCACCCAAAATATGACACGCCATATCGCCCAGCGCGCCCGCGCCGAAATCGTAGAATCCGCGCCACGCAAACGGCTGATAAAAGTAGCTGCCCCAACGGTCCGGCTCCGTCCGTCCGGCCATCGTAAACGGCCGCTTCTCCGCCACACCCAGCCACAAGTCCCAGTCCAGCGTCGACGGCACCGGCTCTTCTTTCGGAATCTCGGTGATGCCCTGCGGCCACAGCGGACGATCGCTCCAGGCATGAACTTGCGTCACGCTGCCGATCTCGCCGTTCCAAATCATCTCCGCGCACTGCCGCGTGCCTTCGTTCGAGTAACCCTGGTTGCCCATCTGGGATGCGACGCCGTACTTCGCCGCCGCCGCGCGCAACTGCCGCGCTTCCCACACCGTCCGCACCAGCGGCTTCTGCACATAGACGTGTTTGTTCCGCTCCATGCACCACATCGCCGCCATGCCGTGCATGTGATCCGGCGTCGCCACGATCACGGCGTCGATGTTGGCCGCTTCCTTATCCAGCATCTTGCGGAAGTCCCGATACGTCGGCGCCTTCGGGAAGTTCTTAAACGTCTCGGCCGCACGGCGGTCGTCGACGTCGCACAACGCGACGATATTCTCCGTCGGCGAAGCCGCGCGAATATTGCTCGCGCCCTGTCCGCCCGATCCGATCGCGGCAAAGTTCAATTTCTCATTCGGCGACTTATACCCCAATGACTTCAGGGACGCCGCGCTCCCAAACCCCGCCGCCGGGACCGCGCCCGCCAATAAGCTGCCGTAGAAAAAGTGTCGCCGTTTCATTGCTATTCGGATCTCCTTGGATTCAGACTGTGATTATACGCCTGTGCGGATCAAAATCCCTACTCCGCCGGCACAACCGCCGCCGGCGCCCCATCGGCGAACAGCAACGCCAGCGATGCCCAACTCGTGCCCGCCGCCGCGATCCACTGATGATGCCCATACGGAAATCCACTCTCAAAATACGGCTGCAACGGATGCGCGTGCGTCTGCACATACCAACTGCCATCCGGAAACTGCGTCTTCAACAACCACGCCACCCCGCGTTGATACGGCGCGGCCGCCGGCCTCATCCCCGCCGCCGTGTGCAGCGCATACAACGCCAACCCCGTCGCGTAAGCATCCGGAACCATATCCGGCAGTTGCGACCAGCCGCCATCCCGCCGTTGACTACCCAGCAATTCGGAAACCGCCTGCTCAATCGGCAATTGCGCCGCCGCAAGCCCAATCAGCCGCATCGCTTGCTCCTCTACTCCAAACGCCGATTGCCCCAGCAGCCACTCGCCGCCGCGTTGAATCCGTTCGTTGATCTCCGCCGCCCGTCCCGGCGTGTGATACGCCCGCAGAGAAGTTACCGCCAGCGCCGTCGCAGTGATGTAGGAGTATTCGCTCGGCGGTCGATACGTCCGGAAATCCCACTTACCATCGGGGTCCTGCCGAAACGCAATCT
>VFZQ01000702.1 GCA_016871135.1 Acidobacteriota bacterium
ATGGCTTTGTTGTGCATTCACAATCGCGCACGGACACACTAAGAAATATGGCCGCATCCTAACTAGTCAACAACGAATCGCGCGCGATGGGAAGCGGATAATGATTTGGTGAGTCGAATTTTGTTAGGCCTGCTCCCCTCGCTGCTCTCCGCGCAAGTTGTCACGCAGCACGATGTTCACCGCACCTCATCCGGCTACGTGTTCTACGCGCCGACCGCGCAGGAGCGCTCGTACCTGCTGAGTAACGAGGGACGCGTCGTACACTCCTGGCCCGGGAGCGGACAGGCGGGACTCGCTGTGAAAATGTTACCGGACGGTTCGATCCTCCGCACTGGCATCGCGTTTACAACTATTTTCTTCGCGGGCTCGGGAGTCGGCGGTCAAGTTGAGAAGCGTTCCTTCAACGGAGCGCTGTTGTGGACCTATCGCCTCCCTTCGGAGCGCGTGATTCAACACCACGACATCGAAGCCCTGCCGAACGGAAACGTCCTGATGGTCGCGTGGGAACTAAAGACACCGGAAGAGGCGCGCGCCGCCGGACGCGATCCCTCGCGCACGCCGGCAAACGGCGTTTGGTCGGAGGCCATTTTTGAAGTGAAGCCCGTCGGCGCCACCGGCGGCGAAATTGTCTGGGAGTGGCACGCATGGGACCACCTGGTGCAGGACTTCGACCGCACACGCGCCAATTTCGGAAACGTGAAAGGCAACGTGCGGCGCCTCGACGCCAACTACCGCACCAGCGCGACCGATCCCGACTGGCTGCACATGAACGCCGTCGCCTACAACGAAAAACTCGATCAAATTGTCATGAGCGTCCGCGGCTGGAGCGAACTCTGGATTGTCGATCACTCGACAACCAAGGCGCAAGCGGCGTCGAGTTTCGGTGGCAAACGCGGCCGCGGCGGCGATCTGTTGTACCGCTGGGGCAACGCAGGCGCGTACGGTCTTGGCGCGCAAGCGCTGTTCGAGATTCACGACGCACATTGGATTGCCGATGACCTGCCGGGCGCGGGACGTCTGTTGATCTTCAACAACGGCGTGGGCCGCGGGTACTCCTCGGCCGATGAAATCGACACGCCCATCGACGCCGCCGGCAACTATGTTTTGAATGACGACGGAACCTTTGGCCCGCGCGAAGTCGCTTGGACGTTCGGCGAAACGGCGGGCCCGAATTTCTTCACGCGAACGGCGGGCGCGGCCCATCGCTTGCCGAATGGCAACACGATGCTGTGCATCTCCAACGCCAGTCGAGTCGTCGAGGTCACGCCCGAAAAGGAGATCGTCTGGAGCCTTAACCTCGGCGCTGGCGAAGCGGGGGGCTATACGTTCCGCGCAACCCGCTTTTCGCTTGATTCCCCGCAATTGGCGAAGACGCCGTTCGCCAGTCTCGGCTTGCATGTATGGCACGCCGCCACCAATCGGCGCGAGTTGGGGCCCGGCGCGCTCGCCGTCACATCCACGCCCGGCACGGTCTCCATCACCGACGCAACCGGTTTCACGCGCGAAGCCGTGGCCGCAAACAACGTGACCTTTCAAACACCGCGCGACGTCGCCAGCGGCCCCGCACGAGTCACACTTCGAGGCAGCGACGGCCTCGTTCGTTCGCGCGACGCTCGTATCGAAGCGCTATCACCGGGCCTTTTCGCCGCAACTTCAGTTGTCTTCGATGGATCGGTCTATCTATCAATCTACGCGACTGGCGTAACCGCCGGCCGGACACCGCCGGTAGTCACATCCGGCGATCTGACACTACCTCTACTCGACTCCGAACCGCAGCCACAATTCATCGGCGTCGATCAAATCAACGTCGGCCCGCTTCCCGCCGAACTGCTCGGCAAGCGCGATCTGCGACTGCTTGTTACCGTCGATGGCATTCGCTCGAACACCCTGCTTATCGCCATGCCGTCACAGTAGTGCCCGGAAAATAATGCGTCAAAATCGCAGCCGCCGTCGCGAACCCGGCCGCGCCTCGCTGACACATTCCAAGCCCGTGCCCGTGCCCGCTGCCGTTGGCCGTGGTCCCCGACACCGCATAATGATTGCTCGGCAACGCATCCCATCCCTCTTCGCGGCCAATGGCGAGCCGTGTCGACTCCTTATTCGGCGCCTTCAGCAAGAGCGCGGCCAGGTCACCGGAAAATGTTCTCGTCCATCGAGGCTCGGCGCGCCGGCAGACGGCGCAATCGACGGCGAAGTACGGATAGCGATCGTCATCGCGCCAACCAATCTCGCTCGCTGTCTTTGTGCGTCCGCCGCAACTGGCCGAGTACGCAGGCGCGAATCGTTTGCCTCGCCACGTCAGTATCAGCCCCTTCGTCGCGCGCGCCGCCTTTTCGCCTCGCGCAGTGGCTTCCTTGAAGTGCTGGCAATGCGTCGTATCGCAAAACGCAACATCGCCATGACGCCTGTTCGACGCCAATAGCCACGACCTCGTCACGATCGCCTGCGCCTCCAGCATCGCCGCCGTGGCATGCGGCGGACTCTCCGCCGACACAATCGCCGCGGTCAAGTCTTCCACATCCGCCCTCAGCACAACGCGCAGCGAGCCATTCACAGGCGTGACAGTGAACTCCCCTCGCAGCGACCGCGCCGGCGCGCCTTCCACGGCAACGCGGCAATCGCCCCGAAACGTCGCGGCCTGTGTGATCGTACTTCGGTTCGGCTCGGCGCCACACTGCACGACAATCGCCGAGGGCCTCAGCAACGTGAACAGCAGGACCTCAACGGCGTTCACCATCGCTCCCGTTCGACGCGCTCGCGCAACAACTTCGCCGCCTGCGCTCCCATCACGCCCGGCGCTCGCAGCAGCGCCAGTTGTTGCGGCGAATCCGCGGGCCACGCAGCAATGACCCAACCGTCACCCGCGTGTTTCTTCGAAGGACCCGTGCCGGTCTTGGCGAGATAACGGGCGCCAAGCGCCGACGCCGTTCCCCGCGCCGCGGCCATGCGCATTCCCACAATCACCGCCGGATGCTCCGCGCGCCGGCGCAACAACTCTGCAAACGACAGCGCATAACCAATGGGCGAGTTCGGAACTTCGCCGCGCACACCCCATTGCCGAAACCACTCGTTGCATGAGTAGCCAATCGCGTCGACAACATCGATCCGGCCATGACGCCGCCCAGCCCAACAGCCTTTGCATTCGAACAGCGGTGAAGCACCGCGCAGTTGCATCGCCGCAATTGGCTTCCACAAACTCCCCGGATCGATCGCCTCGTCGACGCCCCCGCGCCAATCCTCCGTCAGCACCTCGTTTGTCCGCAAGTCCAGCCGCA
>VFZQ01000703.1 GCA_016871135.1 Acidobacteriota bacterium
GCCTCGACACGCGATGCGATCACAGTTGTCACCGAATCGCCGATTATCAACACCACCAATGCCGAAATCTCCACCAACTTCGACGGCAAGCGCGTCTCCGAACTGCCGCTGTCGACCAATCGCAACATCTTGAACCTCGCTGCATCGGTGCCCGGTATCAGCGTCATCAGCTCCGGCAACAACAGCTTCGGCGTGCAAGGCAACCAAGGCACCGAGAATGTCTCGACCGCGTTTTCGGCCAACGGCAATCGCCTCCGCTCGAATGCCTTCCTCGTCGATGGCCAGGACTCCTACTACGGTTCGACCGGCGGCCTTCTGCAAGGCCTCAACAATCCCGACATCATCGGCGAAGTACGCATCATCACCAATCAGTTTCTGCCCGAGTACGGGCGCGCCGCCGGTTCGGTCGTCAACGTCGTTACCAAGAGCGGCACGAATCAGTATCATGGTTCGGGCTTCTGGTTTTACAACGGCAACAAACTGAACTCGCGAAGCAACCTCGATAAGGCCGCTGGCTTCAAGGCCGCGCCATTTCGCATCGAACACCAATACGGCGGCACGTTTGGCGGCCCCGTGATCAAGGACAAGACGTTCTTCTTTGGCTCTCTGCAGCGTTGGACCACTCGCTTGCTTGGGTCAGGTGCGACCATCAACGGAGCTCCGACCGAAGCCGGCCGCGCCGCGTTGCAGTCGATCGCTTCCACCCGCCCGACTGTTCGCGCTCTGCTTGAGAATTTGCCCGCCGGCGCGGCCAACGGGCAGTCGCGTACTGTCGTTGCCGATGGCCGCACGCTCACGATCCCGCTCGGCGATATCACCGGCGCCGCCGCGGGCAAGTTTAACGATTGGCAGTACTCCGGCCGCGTCGATCACCGCTTCAATGACAAGCACAACTTGATGGGCCGATACATCGTCGACGACTCGACGCAGAGCGGCGGCGGCCAAGCCACGCCCGCCGGTGTCACCACCGTGGCGCCGCAGCGCTCGCGCTCCACCATCGTCGCGCTGACGAGTTCGCTGCGTCCTACATTACTCAACGACCTGCGCGTTTCCTACAACCGGTTTGTTAGCTCGACGAACGCCGAGAACCCAACGGTCGCGGAACGAATTCCCTCGATTGAGATTACCGACCTCAGCATCCGCCAGTTTAACTCCGGTCCCGCTCGCACCGGCATCGGTCTCGCCGCGAATCTGCCTTCGGCGACATTCATCAACGGCTATCAGTTCCAGGATTCGGTGGCTTGGGTTCGCGCGTCGCACTCGTTCAAGGTCGGCATCGATCTTCGCCGGCAAGAACAGTTCGGCAATTTCCTGCCACAACTGCGCGGCCGGTTGGAGTACGCCAACTTGCAGAATCTGGCTGATGACCGCGCCACCGCCGCGCAGATCAACGCATTGCTCTCCGGAGCGATCTCGACCTTGCACTACCGCTATTACGACTACTTCTTCTACGCCCAAGACGAATGGCGCATCAAGCCGAACTTCACCATCACCTACGGCATCCGCTATGAAACGCCGGGCAATCCGTTCCAGAATCTTGCGAATCAGAACAAACGGGTGCTGGCCAACAACAACAACAACCCGGTCTTTGCCTACACGCCGGTGCCGAGCCGCGATACCAACAACTGGGCGCCGCGGTTTGGTTTCAACTACCGCTTCGGCACGTTGAATGGCCCGCTGCATTTCCTTACCGGGGAAGGGAAACTCGTTCTTCGCGGCGGCTACTCGCGCACCTACGACACGATGTTCCTGAACATCCCGCTCAACATTGGCAGCTCGTTCCCGTTCGTGTTCGCCTATGACGTACCGGTGGATCCGTCGCTGCCTGGCGCTGTGCGGCCGAACGCGTTTTCGACGATTGAGCGGATCCGCGGAGGCTTCGTGCCCTCGGTTGCGAACTTCAACACGCTGGTGCGCACGATCACGTCGAAGGACTTCCGCGCGCCGCTGTCCGAACAGGTCTCGGTGCAGTTCCAGCGCGAACTGCCCGGCGGCTACGCGGCCACGATGGGATATGTCGGCACGAAGGGCACAGCACTCTTTCAGTCGATCGACGGCAACGCTCCGGTTCTGGAGTTGAATGGCCGCCGCGTCGATCCGACGCGCGGTGTGATCCGCGAGCGCTGCAACTGCACCTCGTCGACGTATCACTCGCTGCAGATGAGTTTGGAGAAGCGCTTGTCGCGCAATTTCTCGTTCGCAAGCCATTACACGTGGAGTTCGTTCATCGACGGCGCCAGCGAAGTGTTCAACTCTTCGGCGCGCGGCGAGATCGCCTTCCCGCAGGATCCGACCAATCGCAATCTCGATCGCGGCCGTTCGACTTATGACCGCCCGCATCGCTTCACCACCAACGGCGTGTTCGAACTTCCCTTCATGCGCGAGCAAAAGGGCGTGCTCGGCCACATCGTCGGCGGCTGGCAGTTGAGCGGCTTCCTCACATTCCAGGCGGGCGCGCCGTTCACCGTTCTGAACGGTTCCGATCCGCGCGGCCGCACGGCCGGCAACATCGTTGGAACACCGACCCGGCCCGATCTCAACACCGCGTTGAACTTGTCCGGCATGACGGTTCGCCAAGTGCAATCGGCCGGCGGTCGCACGCTGTTCAGCGGCATCACGGCCGCGCATCCAAACGGCGTCGGCAACTCGGGCCGCAACATCCTGCGCGCCAACGGCATCAATCGTCTCGACCTTGGGATCATCAAGAACTTCAAGGTCAGCGAGGGCCGCACGATGCAGTTCCATGCGAACTTCTTCAATACGACCAATACGCGCGATTGGGGCATTCCCGATGCGGTCTTCTCTTCGCCGAGCTTCCTGCTCGAAGGGCCGACCGACGGCGGCAATCGCCGCATCATGCTAGGTCTGCGCTTCGTGTTTTAGTACAATGAAGGAGTAACCGGTTTGCCGCGCTCCGCAAGGGGCGCGGCATCGTAAGAGGGAATCTGGTGCGAAACCAGAACTGTCCCGCAGCGGTAAATAGGAACGAAAGCCGAACTCGGCACTGGTGTTCGCACTGGGAAGCCTCGGCCGGTAGGAATGAGCGGTGAGCCTATAAGTCCGAAGACCTGCCGGTTGTTCAATCCAATCAAGGACACCGAGCGTGCGACTCAACTTGTTCCTCCTCTCCGCCCTAGCTGCGTGCGCAGCCGATTTCGAGGGCATTCTCACCGATCCGGATGGCGCGCCTGTCGCCAATGCCGCGATCGCTCTACTGGGCCGTCAAACGGCACAGCAGTATTCCACTACTTCCGCCGCCGATGGCGGTTTT
>VFZQ01000704.1 GCA_016871135.1 Acidobacteriota bacterium
GACGACTCCGTAACACTCGCGCAATCGCTCGACGGCATCGACCTCATCGATGTCTCCAGCGGCGGCAACGCCATCGACCAAAAGATCGAACTCGCGCCGGGATATCAAGTCCCTTTCGCCGCCCGCATTCGCCGCGAGGCCAACATCGCAACCGGCGCGGTCGGACTCATCACGACCGCCGAACAAGCCGAAGCCGTTCTGCAAAACGGCGAAGCCAACGTAGTCCTCCTCGCCCGCGAAATGCTGCGCGACCCCTATTTCCCGATGCACGCTGCGAGTGCGCTCGGCGTTCCTGTCAAAGCACCACCCCAATACCTCCGCGCCTTTCCTGGCTCAATTCGACGTTGACTTCGGCGTCGACCAGTGTTGACGATACGCGCGCCGCAGCATCTTGTTCGCTTCCTCGTCACCGACAATCTTCTCGGCCGATGGGTCAAATCGAATTGATCTTCCGGTCCGCGCGACGATGTTGCCGAGGTGCGCCAGCGAACTCGCCCAGTGGCCCTCCTCAATCTCCACCGCAGGCCGTTTCCTGCTTCGCACGCAGTCGAGAAAATTCCGCGCGTGCGGGGCGTCGATCGACGTCCCATCATGTTGCGCAGTGTAAACCTCGCGGCCGGCTTCTCCCTCGAACACACGAAAACTCCAATCGCGCCCACGGAACTTTCCGAACTGGGCGACACCCTTGTCGCCATACACCGCAACACCGTTGTCGCATCCTTCGAGACCATACGGGTTCCACAACCGCTGCTCGTAGGAGATCCATTGCTGGCCAAAGTCGTAGCTGATGTCCATCGTGTCAGGCGTCTGCTGATCGTCGTCGAAGTACAGCTTCCTTCCTGCGCCGCTCACGCGCACGGGCATTGTCACGCCGAGCGCACGCCGCGCGATATCGAGTTCATGCACGCCGTCGTTGGCGATGTCCCCCGCCCCGTAATGCCAGTGCCAGTTCACCGTCGAATGAAACCGGTTTCGATTAAACGGCAACATCGGCAGCGGGCCGGTCCACGTTTCGTAGTCGACGCTTTGCGGTACCGGCTCATCGGCCTTGCGGCCGATATTGCGCCGCAGTTGCGCGTTCCATACCTTCGCCATTAACACGCGGCCAAGTCTGCCTGACTGCACGTAGTCGTGAAATTCGCGCGTCACCGGCAGGCTTGGCAACTGTGATCCGGTCTGCACGATACGCCCATGCCGCCGCGCCGCTTCAATCATAAGCCTCCCCTCGCGAACGTTATGAGAAACCGGTTTTTCGACATACACATCCTTGCCCGCCGCGCATGCCAGTATCGTCCCCGGCGCATGCCAGTGCAGTGGCGTCGCCATCACAATCGCATCCACCGACTTGTCTTCCAAACAGCGCCGGATATCGCTCACCAGCGGCGGCCGAGCGCGACCGCTCGCCTCGATGATCTTGTAGGCGCCGTCGACGACGCTTGAATCGACATCGCACACATAGGCGACGTTCACATCGGGTTGCGCGCAAAACGCGGACGTCAGCGCGCGGCCTCTCCCGCGCACACCCATTAGCGCGATCGTGATCTTATCGGAAGCCGCCGCGGCGGCCATGGCGGGAAGAAAGTTGCGGCGCAGCATAGTTGTATTGATGCTACCCTAAGCGGCGTGGTTCGGTTGCTCCTTGTCCTGGCTTGCACGCTGAATGCCGCCGACAGCTTCATCGGCTCGGCCGCGTGCGCCCCCTGTCACAAGCGTCAATTCGACTCGCAGTCGAAGACCGGGCACGCGCACGCTCTTGCCAAATCCGCCGATCACGCCCAGCGCGCGCAATGGCCGCTCGCCACAACCGAAGCTCGCCGCGCACCCAACTTCCGCTTCCGCTTCGACAGTCTGACCGCGCGAATCGACAACGGTGCCGACGTGCTCGCCGTGCCCATGGAATGGGCCTTTGGCGCGGGCGCGCAAGCCGTCACCTTCGTCAGCAAAGCCGATGACAAACATCACATCGAGCACTATTTGACCTACTACTCGAAGCTCCGCTCCTTTGGCCCCACGCCGGGACAATCGAAACTCAAGCCCGCCAATCTCGCCGAGGCCGCCGGCCTGCTCTACCGCAACGCTGATTCGCAAGCCTGCTTCGATTGTCATTCCACCGGCAACGAACTTGGCGTGCGCTGCGAAGCGTGTCACGGGCCCGGCGCAACACACGCTGCAAGCGCCGGCAAGACGTCAATCATCAACCCCGCCAAGATGACGGCCGGCGCGTTGAACGACTACTGCGGCAAGTGCCACCGCCCGCCCGCATCGGACCCGGCGAAGATCGACTGGAACTTCGCCTGGAACGTCCGCCATCAACCCGTGTATCTGAGCCAATCGAAGTGCTTCATTAAGAGCGAAGGCAAACTGAGTTGCCTCACCTGCCACGGGCCGCACGAACCGCTCGCGCAACAAGCGGCGCATTACGACGCTAAGTGTGTCTCTTGCCACCAAACGAAACCCAAATCGTGCGGACCAACCAACTGCGCCAACTGCCACATGCCGCAAGTCAGCCCGGAACCGCCGCTGCGTTTCGCCAACCACTGGATCGGCGTATACAAAGGCGGAGCGGCGTTGCGGCCTCTGCGGTAGCGTAGCGGCAAACAGCTCAACTGATCAACGGAACCAGCGCCGTCGTAGGGCGTGATCGTCCACTCGTAGCGCGGGTTGCGCCAAGTCGCCGAGGGACTGGACGGATGATCGATAACAGCTGCTCCAACTGTCTTTCCGTTGTCCAGCCAGATTGTCAAACCGTACCACGGACTGGCGCACGCTCGAAGCCATTGTGTAGTAGCGAATTTGGCTCTAACTGCGTCTTTAGCTGGGGGTCTTCATCGATCAGCGGCGAGCCAGCCGCAGCCACTCGGCAAAAGCCTTTGAGTACGCTTCCACCAACAGTTCGCGAGGCGCACCGTCCGCCCTGACGAGCCCCTGCCGAAGGCCTCGGCCGAAGGAGGCCGGACGATCGATGTACTGACAGCGGAGGTAGCCGAGAATATACGGCTTGGCCATGGCCTGCTGGAGGAATGCCTGCGTGAGGCGCGCGGCTTCGCGCTCCGAACCGGCCTGTTCGAAGATGGTCTTCGGATGCTCGGTGGTCGGGTAGCTGATGGCGTGATCGCAAACCAGCACGGGCTTACCGGTGACACTGTGGAGTGCGTTGATCTCGTCTTCGGGAAAGACGGTACTGGGCGGATAGAGTTCAGTGTAACGGTCGCCGGGTTGAACCGACACGGCATCGATGTATGGAGCCGCGGCCTTCAAAACGGATTCC
>VFZQ01000705.1 GCA_016871135.1 Acidobacteriota bacterium
CGATGTAGATATTGTTGCCGGCGGCGGCGGGCGAAGACTCAACGCGGCTGCGCGTGGTGAAAGTCCACGCCTGCTTGCCTGTCTTAGCGTCGAGTGCGTGCACCATCTTGTCGCGCCCGCCGAGGATGATCTTCCCGGCGGCAATCGTAGCGCTTGAGTAGAACGGGAATTTGCGCACGGGATGCTCGTAGCGCCAGACGATCTTCTTGGCGGCCATGTCGACGCCGAACACTTCATTGCCAAACGTTCCGAAGTAGGCCATGTTGCCGATGAGCAGCGGCGACGCGCCTGTGTAGGCGCCGCTCGAAACTTCGAACATCTCCTTGCCGTCGGTGATGCGAATGGCGCGGAAGTGCTCGTCGCAACCGGTGATGTAGGCGATGCCGTTGGAGATCGCCGGCGTCGCGTGAATCGGGCCGGTGGATTCGAATTTCCAGAGCATCTTGCCCGTCTTGGCGTGAACGGCGTAGAGGCTTTGATCGTACGAACCGACGAGAACACGATCGCCGGCAACAACGGGCGAGGACTTTATCTCCGTTCCGGTTTTGAAGGTCCACACGCCTTTGCCGTCCGCGGCGTTGATGCCATGCAGCGTACCGCGCAGATCGCCGATGTAGACCATGCCGCCGCCGACCGCGGGCGTCGACTCGCCGATCTCAACGTTGGTCTTGTACTTCCACTTCGTCTTGCCCGTGGCCAGATCGATGGCGACGACATCGCCGTTGCCCGCGCCGATATAGACGACGCCGGCCACGATCACGGGCGACGACTCAAACGACTCGCCGCCTTCCCACGTCCAGAGCAGTTTCAAATTATCCGGCGGCAGTCCTGCGGTCGCAACGCCGGTGAGCGAAGGATTCCCGCGAAACTGGGGCCAGTCGGCGAGCAACGGGAGTGCAAAGAGGAATGAGATCAGTAAGCGCATTGATACAACTCCAGGGCCGCTTCGGCGCCAAAGGGACGCGGGTTGAACCGCCCTGTCCATTGTTGCGCAGCGGCGTCCGCCATTGCAGAGAGACGTTCGCGCGCAACGCCAAGTTGAGAGAGGTTGGACTTCAATTGTGCCGCTTGTGCCAGGTCGCGCAGGCGCGCGGGAAGATCCGAAGAAAATTCGGCGTACTCGCGCTGCGCGTTCCAGGCGACGACGTGTGGAAGCATGACGGCGATCGCCTGTCCATGTGGCACGCCGTAGAACGCGGTGAGCGGATTAGCCAGCGCGTGGGTTGCGCCTAACATCGACGCTTCGATGGCGCAGCCGGCGAACCATGCGCCGAGCTGCATTTCGGCGATGGCGTTGATGTCGTCTGGCGCGGTCAAGATCGTTGCAAAACTGGCGTTCATCCGGCGCCACGCTTCGCGGCTGAATGCGTCGGACATGCCGTTGCGCTTCGTCGTAACGAGAGTTTCAACGGCGTGTGAAATGGCATCGTATCCAGCTATGGCTCGAACCGAGAGCGGTTGCGTGCGCGCCACTTCAGGATCGAGGATGGCAACCGCGAAGGCGGCCTTGTCATCACCGATAGCCATCTTCGTGTGCGTTTCGGCGTCGGAGATCAGCGCGTAACTTTGCGCTTCGCTGCCGGTTCCCGTAGTCGCGGGCACGCCGATCATCGGCAACATGGGGCGCGCGACTTTGTTGTGGCCCCAGTAGTCCTTGATCGCGCCGCCATTGGTCAGAACAATATTGATTGCCTTGGCGCAGTCCATCGAACTGCCGCCGCCAAGACCGATAACGGAATCAACGTCGAGTTTGGACGCGAAGTCGCGGCCGTGTTCGACCATCTTCGAATCGGGATTGGCGGTGAAACTCGACCAGGGTGACGATTCAATCCCTTCGCCCGCAAGCGCGGACAGTACGGTGGCAGTGTGTCCGGCGGCTTCCATACCGTCATCGGCGACGATGAGTGTGCGGCGAAAACCGAGTTCGCGCGCCAGCGTTCCGATCTTATTGATCGTGCCGGGGCCGAAGACGAGGCGCGTGCGTTGTACGTGTTCGAAGGAAATCATTTTTTCTTGCGCGCGTCGTCGACGATCGCCTTGACTTCGCGCATCAGTTCAGTATTCGAATAGGGTATGCCCGCTTTGATGGTCCACTCAATTCCGCGTCCGGGATAGAGTGTCTTGAAATCTTCGAGCGGATTGCCGTTGACAACAACCAGGTCGGCGGACCAACCGGTGCGGACACGGCCGAACTTCGATTCCTGGCCCAGCGCGCGGGCGCCGTTCAGCGTGGCTTGCTCAATGATCTTGATCGGATGAAACCCGGCTTCCTGATGCAACTCCAGATTGCGGATGAAGCCGTATCCATACATCTGATAGATGTAACCGGCGTCGTCCCCCACAGTGACAAGACCGCCGCGCGAGGCGAAGTCGCGCACCGCGCGGAACCAGTGCCGATAGTTTTCTTTCCAAAACGTCTCATCGGTCGAAGACCAGTTGACGAAGTAGGAACCGTGATTCTCCAAGTTAGGACGGAAGAACTCTTCAAGGACCGGATGGAGGTAGTCCTTGAACTGCGGTTGTGTCTGCGCGCGCTGCAAGTCGCGGCTGGCTTCGTAAATTTCGAGCGTTGGATTCCAGGCGACCTTAGCCGCGACCATACGGTCGAGCACCCCCGCAAGCAACTTCGGATCGGCCTCGCGCCAGAGCCGGCCGGCGAATCGAAAACGATCGGCCTCATTCATGTAGTTGTAGTTCGAAGGAAAATTCTGCACGCCTTCTTTCAGGGCCGCGTCAGGGATTCCGTACCAATGTTCGATCGTGCGCACTCCGGCGGCGATCGCGTGGTTTGCGTTCGCCTCCTCGACGCCGATGTGAATGGCAATTGGCAGATCGAGAACGCGCGCCTCTTCGGCGGTTGCCGCCAGAGTGTCGCGCCACGCGCCGACGATCTTCAATCCATCGGCGCCGGCGGCCTTCACTTCGCGCACGCGCCGGCGAGCCGCGTCGGCGTCGCGAACGCGTCCGAGCATCGGATAGACGAACAACCGCGGCGCGGCGATCTCCCCCTTGGCGGACTTCTCTCGGGTTTGCAGGGTCTTCGTCAACGGACTGCCGACATCGCGCACGGTGGTGATGCCACAGGCGAGCCACAAACGCATCACGTAGTTGAAATCCATCGGCGCGCCGCCGCGTTCGTCGTGGAGATGGCCATGCATGTTGACCATGCCCGGGATAACGTACTTCCCTTTCGCGTCCAGGACAACGTCGCTGGCCTGCGCCTGTGCGCGGCCAACGCCGGCGATGAGACCATTTTCGACAACGATA
>VFZQ01000706.1 GCA_016871135.1 Acidobacteriota bacterium
CAACTATAGTAAAGTCTGTTCACAACACTCGAAAATATTTTCCGACCGAACGGAATCAGCAACTTAGCCGCCATCCAGCCCCCGCCACCCCCCTGAAAATTTGGAAACGCCTGCTACTCTGAAAGTGTAGAAGGGCCTCTGACACCAAAACGTGTCCGGGGCCCTTCGCTATTTCAGGAGTAAATCATGGAAAACGAAAAGTTGTCCAAAGCCGAACAGGCCCGCATCAACGGGTCCAAGTCCACGGGCCCGAAAACGCCCGAAGGCCTCCAACGCTGCCGCCAAGCCAGCGTCAAACACGGCATGTGGGTCGCCCACATCTCCACCTTCGACCACGAAAACCAGATTCAGTACGCGGCCATCCTCACCTCCCTCAACGACCAGTTCAATCCCCGCAACATGGCCGAAGCCGCCATGGTCGGTCTGCTCGCCGACGCAATGTGGCGCGCCCATCGCCTCAGCAATCTCGCCAACACGGACATCGATCGCGAGATGTGGCTGGTCAGCCAACAGTCCTCCGTCCAGCGCGACCCCGGCGAACTCCACCTCCTCGCCGAGCAATCGTCGAAAACAGTGGCCAAACTCGAGGCCCGCGCACGCCATTACACCCGCGAAATCAACCGGATCATGGACATTATCCGCAAGATGCAGGCCCTCCCGGTTTCCCTCGAAGCCTCCCAGGTCATGAATGAAATCATCGAGTTAGGAACCGAGGAGGTCCCGGAACCCTCCCAACCCGCCACGTCCGAGCCGCCGCCGGACAAAAAACCTGTGCAGAGCGTGTCCAACAAGCCCCAGGAGGGTAGTGTGCCACGTCGAAAATGAGCCTTCTCGGCAAAAATAGACCCAAATTTACGTCGGCGGCTGAAGTCTCTCCAAGTCACACAGGAGACGTGTGTCTAAACGCCGCTGCCTGGGTAAGTGAGCACCTCGGATTCACCCCCGACCAGTTACAAGCCGAAGCTCTCGACGCCACCGAGGACCGCGTCTTGTTACTGTGCACGCGCCAATGGGGTAAGTCGACGATCGCCGCCGCCAAAGCGCTCCACCACGCGCTGACGACAAAGAACGCGTTCATCATCTTCGCCAGCGCCTGCAAGCGCCAGTCGAAGGAACTCGCCCGCAAATGCAAGGAATTCGCCGCACGACTCGGTCTCAAAGCCGAACCCGACGGCGAAGGCTTCACACTGCCAAACGGCGCCCGCATTATTCCGGTGCCGCAAAACCCGGAGAAGGTGCGCTGCTACTCTGCGCCGTCGCTGATCATCATCGACGAATCCGCCTACGTCAAGGACGAAATGTTCCAAACCGTCACGCCCATGCTGGCGACATCGAACGGAACGCTCTGGATCATGAGCACCGCAGGCCCGCAACGCGGCTTCTTCTACAAAACCTGGCTCAACCGCCCCGAAGAATGGAAAATCGTCAAGGCCACCGCCGACGACTGCCCACGCATCACCGTCAAATTCCTGGCCCGCGAACGAGTCTCCATGGGCCAGACCGTCTTCAGCCGCGAATATCTCTGCGAATTCGTTGCCGGCCATCAGCAGTTAGTCAGCCAGGAAGACGCCGACGCGATCTTCGATACGGATTTCTAGAAGGGGAAAAGCATGCGTCCCGATCTCAGGCAACGCGGCCAACGCTCACACGTAAAGCCGCGCCACTCGCGACGAGATGCCGCACAACACGCTGTACGAAATCGTCCCTGCCACACGGGCGATTTGTTGGGCGTCGATCGACTCGCCAAGCAATACAACAGGATCTCCAGGAGCGATATCAATTCCCGTGACGTCGATCGTCGTGACATCCATCGACACCGCTCCGATGATAGGTACGGTCTGGCCCTTGACGAGGACGCGGCCTTTGTTCGACAACCGGTGTGGATAGCCGTCGGCGTAACCCGCGCCGAGAATTGCGATGCGCGAGGGCTTCGCTGTCGTGTGAATCCCGCCGTATCCAATCGCGGCGCCGGCCGGAACGTCTTTCACTTCCAGCACGGTCGCCTTCCAAACCAGCGCCGGCTTGACATCGAGCACACATGGCGGCGCATCGCCCTTGGCGGGCGAGACATAACCGTAAATGGCATGACCCGGGCGGACGAGATTGCCCCAGGCCTCGCGGCGCGAGTAGGCGATCGGCACCGTCGAACAAAGATGATGGAACTCCGGATTCACACCGGCGTTTCGCAAATGTTGCAGTACGGCGGCGAAAGTCGCGATCTGCTCATCGGTCTGCGGCGACGTGTAGTTCGGCGCCGACGCGAAATGCGACATCAGCCCTTCGAGCCGGGCCGCACGGCACGCGCTCAGCGTGTCGAGAATTTCCGATGCCGTGGCGCGCGTGCCAAGCCGGCCCATGCCGGTGTCGAGCTTCAGGTGAAACGGGGCGCGCTTGCCGGCTCGCACGGCGAGGGTATCGTAGTCGCGGATGCCTTCCAGCGAGTGGATCGCCGGCGTTAGGTCGTAGTCGAGAAACAGTGGGCGGTTCGCGGGAAGGAAGTCGGCCATGACCAGAATGCGGGCTGTGATGCCGGACTCGCGCAGCGCAATTCCTTCGCCGGCGTTCGACACCGCAAGCCATCGCGCGCCTGCGTTCTCCAGCGTTCGCGATACCTCAACGGCGCCGTGGCGGTAGGCATCGGCCTTAACCACCGGCATGACGGTGATCGATGGTCCAACAACTTTTCGTATCGCCCGGAAATTCGCGGCGATCTGCTCGAGCGAAACCTCAAGCCATGAGCGGTACATCTTCTAATTGTCGCGGATCAGAAGCGCCGCGATCGGTAGCGCGATAACGGCGCTGCCAAGCAGCGCCAGCATAGACAGCCACGCCATGCGTTCGTTCCGCATCAACGAAGTCACCGCCGCGCCAATACCAAGTGCCGCGGCCACTGCGACGACGAGGAGCCCGATGACAGCGCCGCCCAGCCGGCCGGCAAAGTCTCCGGTGCCGCCTCGCGACGAAGCGGTCGGAATTCCGACGAGCGCGCCGGCAACCGGCAGCCCAACGGCCAACAAGTTCCAAAACGGTGGTCTAGGCCCCATGTACCATCAGGCGCCGACAGTCCGCCAAGATTGTCATTCCTGGAATGGAGGGACATTTTGATACGATGAAACCCTGTTTGTAACGTCAGGAGATCTTCAGGGATGAGAACAATTTTTTCACTAGCCCTCGCGCTAGCCGTTACTTCCGCGCTCGTTGAAGCACAGGACCTGCGCGGGACCGTTCGCGGAACCGTTTTCGACTCCAGCGGCGGCGTTGTC
>VFZQ01000707.1 GCA_016871135.1 Acidobacteriota bacterium
AAAAGGATTCTTCCACAAAGCCTGGGTGTCGAGGGCCAAGGGCTGGAAACTCGTCAAAGTCACCGCCGCCGAATGCCCGCGCATCTCGGCCGAATTCCTCGCCGGCGAACGCATCGAAATGGGCGAATCAAAATACATGCGCGAATACTTCTGCCAGTTCCGCGCCGGCCGTTCCCAATTCGTCGACGAAAGCTACCTCGAAGCCATCTTCGACACCAACTTCAAGGCATTAGGAGAGTAGTTTGCAGACCCATCCGATTTTCACACCCGCTCCTGCCATGCGAAAATGGAGGCTCCGCATGACCGGCCACGAGATACGCCAACAATTCATCGACTACTTCGCCAAAAACGGCCACCGTGCCGTGAAGTCTTCAAGTCTGGTTCCCGCCAACGACCCAACCCTGCTGTTCACCAACGCGGGCATGAATCAATTCAAGGACATCTTCCTTGGTATGGAGAAGCGCGACTACAAGCGAGCCGTCACCAGCCAGAAATGCGTCCGCGCGGGAGGCAAACACAACGACCTCGAAAATGTCGGCTACACTCGCCGCCATCACACCTTCTTCGAGATGCTCGGCAACTTTTCATTCGGCGACTACTTCAAGGCCGAAGCGATCGACTTTGCCTGGAAGCTGATCACCGAAGAGTACGGCCTCGACAAGGATCGCCTCTACGTCACCGTGTTTCGCGAAGACGATGAAGCCGAAGAGTTGTGGCAGAAGGTGACAGGCATTTCGAAATCTCGGATCTTCCGGCTCGATGAGAAAGACAACTTCTGGCAGATGGGCGACACCGGTCCTTGCGGACCGTGCTCGGAGATCCACTACGATCTGGGCGCGCACGCCGCTGAACCGGGACGCGAAAACGAGGTCTTTCCCGAGGACGGCGGCGGCCGGTTTGTCGAGATTTGGAATCTCGTATTCATGCAGTTCGACCGTTCGGCCGGCGGGATCATGACGCGCCTGCCGAAGCCGTCGATCGACACGGGAATGGGGCTCGAGCGCCTCGCGGCGATCATGCAGGGCAAGCTGACCAACTATGAGTCGGACCTGTTGAAACCGATCATCGATCACGGTGCGGGAATCTTTGAGCGCCAGTATGGCGACGATGCGCGCGTCGACACAGTGCTCCGTATCAATGCCGATCACGCACGCGCGGCTGCGTTCCTGATTCACGATGGCGTTGTGCCGTCGAACGAAGGCCGCGGTTATGTGCTGCGCAAGATCATGCGCCGTGCGATGCGCAACGCGCGCATGATCGGTGTCACCGATCCCTATTTGCACCGCCTCACCGCGTTCGTCGCGGACTTCATGAAGCCCGCCTATCCCGAACTGCTCGAAACCGTGACCCGTGTTGCCCGCGTGGTCAAAGACGAAGAGCATCGCTACGCCGCGACCTATCAGGTTGCCGAGAAGGTCTTCCACGACGAAGCCAAGAAAGCGGTTGGCGGCAGGCTGCCCGGGCCGGCGGCGTTTAAGCTCTACGACACTTACGGACTGGCGCTTGATGAGCAGGAAGACATGGCGCGCGAGTTCGGATTGGCGATCGATTCCGAGGGTTTCGAAGCCGAGATGGACAAGCAACGCGAACGCGCTCGAGCATCGTGGAAGGGCGCCGACAAGGCGACCGTAGCGCCGGTTTACTCGCAGTTGCAGTCCAAGAGCGGCCGTACGAAATTCACCGGCTATGACAACCTCGTGCAGGACAACGCAAAGGTTCTGGCGATACTGGTCGACCGCAAAGAGGTCGACGAAATCGCGGCCGGAGCCGAAGCCGAGATCGTGCTCGATACCACTTGCTTCTACGCCGAGTCGGGCGGCCAGGTCGGCGATCAAGGCGAGTTGCAGACGCGCTCGGGCGAGACGCTGGCGGTTGTCTCCGGCGCGTATCCCGCGGTACCCGGCCTGACCGGGCACAAGATTACCGCGTCGTCGGCCATCAAGAAGGGCGATGTCGTCAGGTGCGCGGTGCGCGAGGATTCGCGCGATTCCACGCGGCGCAATCATACCGCGACGCACCTCTTGCACGCGGCACTGCGCAGTGTACTCGGCAGTCATGTGAAGCAGGCGGGATCGGTGGTTGAGCCTGGCCGGCTTCGCTTTGACTTCAGTCATTACACGGCGATGGATCCGCAGGAGTTGGGCGATGTCGAGCGGATTGTGAATTCGGAGATCATGCGCAACACGCAAGTCTCGACCGATGTGATGGAACTCGAAGACGCGATTTCGACGGGTGCGATGGCTCTGTTCGGCGAGAAGTACGCCGACAAAGTCCGTGTTGTGCAAGTGCCCGGTTTCAGCAAGGAACTGTGCGGCGGCACGCATGTCGGCCGCACCGGTGACATCGGTCTTTGCAAGATCGTCTACGAAGGTTCGATCTCGGCTGGCGTGCGGCGTATTGAAGCCATTACTGGTTCCGCCGCGCTGGAGCGTTTCCAGTCGGCGACGCTGTCGTTGAACCGCGTGGCGCAGGCGATTAAAGCGTCCGAGCCGGAGTTGGTCGATCAAGTCGAAAAACTGGTCTTCCACCAGCGCGCGTTGGAAAAACAGGTCGAGCAGCTGAAGAACAAGATCGCGCAATCGCAGACCGGCGATCTGACCGCGGAGAGCCGCGAGATCAAAGGCGTTCGTGTCTTGGCTGCGCAGGTCGATGGCCTCGATCGCACGCAAATGCGCGCGCTGGCCGATTCGCTGCGCGGCAAATGGCAATCGGCGGTGATTGTGCTCGGCTCGGCGAACGAAGCGGGCGTTTCGCTGATCGGCGCGGTGACCAAGGACCTGACCGAAAAAGTGCATGCGGGCAAGCTGATTGGGCGAGTTGCAGGTGCGGTCGGCGGCAAGGGCGGCGGAAGGCCGGATCTCGCCGAGGCCGGCGGCAAGGATGCGGCCGCGTTGGGCGCTGCGCTACAAGAGGTATACGCGCACGTCGATGGCCTCCTTTAGTACCGATGTCGTGATTGTCGGCGCGGGCCCGACCGGGCTCGCATGCGGCATCGAACTCGGCAAGCGCGGTGTCGGCGCAATCCTCGTTGAGAAGGGGTGCGTCGTCAACTCGCTCTACAACTACCCGACGAATCTCGTATTCTTCACAACGCCGGAGTTGCTGGAGATCGGCGACATTCCGATGACCTCGTTGAACGAAAAGCCGAATCGAACGGAGGCGTTGAAATACTATCGCCGCGTGGCCGATCTCTACAAACTCGATATCCGGCAGTATCAGCGTGTCGAAGGAGTCGGCGGCTCGGATGGCGCGTTCGTGACGAC
>VFZQ01000708.1 GCA_016871135.1 Acidobacteriota bacterium
TTATGCGGGACTCAATAATAACGCTCTTCATCTGCTCGAGGCCTTTCTCGAAGTCGGCGCCGATCATCTTGTCCATGTTCATGAACAGGCCGAACGCCTTGCCCATAAAATTGTTTTCGCCGGTCATGGACCAAGTGACCTTCGTTCCCGCGCCTTCAGGCGTGAAGGTGAACTTGTTCCGCGCCTTCGATTCGAATGGCTTGATGAATTCGAGATTGATGTCGACGCTCGATGACGGCGTGCTGTCGAGGATGGTCATCTTGCCTTCGCCGACGTCGTCGTTACCGGTCCAGAAGTAGGTTGCGCCCTTGCCTGCCGGATTGGTCGACAACGTCAGTTTCATGTTCGGATCGAGCTTGGCCCACGGCGACCAGGCGGCCCATTTGGAAAAGTCGTTGACGTGAGTGAAAACCACTTCCGGCGGCGCGGATACTACGCCGTTGCGCGTGACGGTGTATGAGTCCGGCTGCATCAGAATCGCGATCAACAATACGGCGATGACGGCGACGAGACCGACGAGAATTTTCTTGAGCATGGAAAGACTCTAGCGCATTTGAAGATGCTTTGCGAAGAACGGTACGACGACGTTCTGAATTCGCCCGGCTTCGAGCGGCTTGCCATGGATATGGGAATCGACCTCCGTGTGATAGCTTCAAACGCATGCGCTATTTCCTACTGTTCTTGCCCGCCGCCCTATTTGCCCAGCTGAGCGACGAGTACAACCCACCGCGCGCGCAGTGCTGCCTGGCCATGACCGCCCAGCGTTTCGCCGAACAGTTACAGGACTGGAACCAACTCGGCCGTTACCATGCCGACAACGAGCGGCTCAAGGCGCAGCCCCCCGAACCCGGCCGCGTCGTGTTCATGGGCGATTCGATTACCGATGGCTGGAAGCTCGCCAATTCGTTTCCGGGCAAGCCATACGTGAACCGCGGCATTAGCGGCCAGACTACACCGCAAATGCTTGTGCGGATGTTTCCGGACGTGATCAATTTGAAACCCGCGGCGATGGTGATCCTCGCCGGTACCAACGACATCGCGCGCAACACCGGCCCGACGACGCTCGCCCAAATCACTCAGAATTTTCAAGCGATGGCGGAACTGGCGAAGGTGCACGGCATCAAAGTTGTTTTCTGCGCGGTGCTGCCGGTCAGCGACTACACACAGCGCAAGCAAACCGAGAGCCGCCCGCCGCGGGATATCTTGCGACTCAACGAGTGGCTGAAGGCTTACGCGGCGAAGACGGGCGCGGTCTATGTCGACTATCACGCGGCAACGGCCGACGAGAAGGGGCTGCTTCGTGACGGAACGTCCAACGACGGCCTGCATCCGAACGCGAAGGGATACGAGATCATGGCGCCGTTGGTGGAAGCAGGGATTCGCCAGGCATTACGCTAGGCCGGTCACGGTGTCATGATGACAAGGTGCAACACCGCCTCCTCCTTCTCCACGCATCGCGCGCCAGTGTCGACGCAGTCGCCGAGTTCTACCTGCACCATGCGCCGGAGTTGAAACCCGTCAATATTCTCGACGAAGGCGTGATGGGCTGCCTGCGCCGGCAAGAATGGCCGCGCGCGATCACAGGGCTCCTGCACCACATTCAACGGGCGAAGGAAGAGTATAGTGTCGATGCCGCGCTGGTCACCTGCTCGGCGCTTGGCCCTGCGCAGATGCAGGAACTTCGCGCGGCGTCGCCGATCCCGCTACTTAAAATCGACGAGCCAATGCTCGCTACCGCGGCGCGCGATGAGGGGCCGATCGGCCTTGTCGCCACGTTCCCCTCAACGGTCGACACATCGCTCGCGTGGCTGCGGCACTTCAATCCAGAGCTTAAGGTCCAAGTCGCCTTGAACCCGCAAGCACTGGAAGCACTGCTGCGCGGCGACCGCACCGCGCACGACGCGCAACTCCTCCAAACCGCGGAGTTGTTAGCCCGGAACAACATCTCAAAAATTGTTCTGGCACAGGTTTCAATGGCGCGTCTGGCCGACGACGTTCAGTCCAAAACCGGCCTCGAAACCCTCGAAAGCCTAGGGTCCTCGCTCGCAGGGGTCCGTTCAATGGTAAGCTGAATGACCATAGCCATCTCGCGCGCTTGCCATGCCATCCCAGCCTCCGCTCCCCAAAATCTGCATTGCGCTTGGCTTCCCGACAGTTGAAAAACTGATCGCGCATGCGCGCGCGGAAGTCGAAAGCGGCGAACAGTTCCTCGAGTTTCGTCTCGACTACTTGAAGAACCCAATAGACGGCGTTAGCGCCATTTCCAAGTTCCTTCGCGATAATCCGGACTGCACCGTCCTAGCCACCTGCCGCCGCCATCAGAATCATGGCAAGTTCGATGGATCGATCGCCGAGCAGATTCGCATTCTGGAAGCCTCGGTCGACGCCGGTGCGCTTGCCGTTGACCTCGAAATCGAAAGCGCCGAGAACGCCCTCGACAAACTCGATCGCCTCCGCGCCGACTGCATGCTGATCATCAGCTACCACAACTTTGAAGGCACGCCGCCAATTGAACCTGTCTTCAAGCGGATGGCGAAGATTCCGGCCTACGCCTACAAGATTGTCACCACCGCCCGCAAGCCGAACGACAGTTACAAGATGCTTTCGCTGGCCAAATCGCACCCGCGCGAAAAGCTGATCGTGCTTGCGATGGGCGAGCCCGGCTTTTCGACGCGCGTTTTGTCGCCGTCGTTCGGCGGGATCTACACCTACGCCGCGCCGAATGCCGCCGAGGGCACCGCGTCCGGCCAAGTCAGCGCGCGCATGCTGCGTCATCTCTATCGCGTCGACAAGTTCACCAAGAACGCGAAAGTGTACGGCGTCGTCGCCGATCCCGTGCGCCATTCGATCTCGCCGAACGTCCACAACCGCGCGTTTCAGCACAAGCGGATGGACGCGGTCTACCTGCCGTTCCTTGTACACAGCAATCAACTGAAGGACTTCTTCCAAATGGCGCACGACTTACCGTTGTCGGGCGCCAGCATCACGATTCCACACAAGCAAAAAGTTCTTCGCTACCTGGATGTCGTCGAGCCGCTGGCTCGCCGCATCGGCGCGGTCAATACGATCTGGCGCAAAGCCGGTAAGTGGCGTGGCACCAACACCGACGCCGAGGGCGTGACGGCGCCGCTGCAGAAGCAATTGAAGCTGAACAAGTCGACCGCGCTGATCGTCGGCAACGGCGGCGCTGCTCGCGGCGCGGCATTCGCGCTGGCCGACGCGGGCGCGAAGATCAGCTTGGTCGGCCGTAACCTCGATCGA
>VFZQ01000709.1 GCA_016871135.1 Acidobacteriota bacterium
TCACACCGACTCCAGCGCCCCGCGCACGACTTCCTCGAAGGCTTCCCTAGCCGATATCTCCGGACTCACGACAAGGACGAAGTCGCCGCCCACATCGCCCTCGAAGAGAAAGCGCGTGAGGAGGGCGTCGGCGTCGAACTCGTCCGCCGCGGCGGCGTGTGGAAGCTCACCGTCATCACGCTCGACCGCCCTCGCTTGTTCGCCTCCATCGTCGGCGCGCTCAGCGGCTTTGGCATGGATATCGTGAAGGCCGAAGCATTCGCCAATGCGAAGAATGAGGTGCTCGATTCGTTCACATTCGCCGATCCGCAGCGGACGCTCGAGCTCAACCCGAGCGAAGTCGACCGCCTGCGCGCGACGCTCGAAAAGGCGGCGATGGGCACGCTCGATGTCCGCCAGATGCTCGAACGCCGCGTTCGCCCCTCGCCCGCCAAGACCGCCGAACGCCTCCGCCCCGCCATCTACTTCGACGCCGAAGCATCCGCGCACGCGACGCTCGTCGAGATCATCGCCGAAGACCGCATCGGACTGCTCTACGATCTCGCCAACGTCTTTGCGGAGTCGAATTGCAGCATCGAAGTCGTACTCATCGACACCGAAGCACGCAAGGCGCTCGACGTTTTCTACCTCACCAAGGAAGGCCGCAAGCTCACCGAAAACGAGCAGTTCGTCCTCGAAGACCGCCTCCGCGCCGCCTGCCAGTAGCGCGCGGCTGCATGGACGAAATTGGGGCGTCTTGATGCCGGGGTCCGCCGCCCAAATCCGTTTTAGGCGTGGTTCGTCACCACGCCCTGATCAAATGTCCGCCGGATCGCGACATCGTCTTCAACGTCGCGGGTTTCGTGGGAGCGTTTGCTTCATCGCTCTCTTTACAGATCGAGAACAGCTCTAGCGTTCAACTGGCGTCCAGCTACGTTGTGCTCGGCTGCGAACACTAAAATATTTCGCTCGAAATTCTTCATGCCGTGTTCCCTTGTGCGGTAACTCTTTCTTCAACTCATCATCATAGGTGTTAGCAATCTGAGAAAACGGGATGAACATGTGAGGCAGCTCGCCGAATTCGAGTCTGGCCTGCGTCGCCGGAATCGGAAGCTGGATCGGGCCGACACCCAATCTCGCCATTGTTTTCTGAGAGTGGAGAAAGACAACGCTTGACTCTGAAGCTCGGCATGTCGAGACGACTTTAAGAGCGACATTTGGGGGCACTATCACACGATCATAGTATTCACTCTGTTCGCTGCCAAGAAAAAGATCTCGATTGAACCACCGTGTTCCTTGCCGATTCCGTCAACTTTAACATTGAAGTGTTGGCGTTGCGAGAGCGCAAATCGAAATCTGTCGTGATACGAGAGGCGCTGGACATGTACATACGACAAAAGAATTTGGATCCTACACGAACCGGCGAATTAGAGGTTCTCTACGGGCGCTGAGGAGGTACCGAATGAAACATACCATCATTTCTCTGCTCCTCATGGTTTCAATCTCTGGGCAACCGCCAGATCGTGTGGGTTGTGTAGCTTGCGGTAGTTGCGTCCAGCGAGTGCTTTCGCAGGATGACGCTTTTCGGTTTGCGATTGAAGCACCACTGCCGACTCTTCCGAAATTCGGTCGAATTGAGGGTTGCGTGAGCGTTCTCGTAGAGGTTGGAACGAGCGGTCAAGTCGTGCGCGTATCCGGCCTTTTGGGGCATCCCCTGTTGGTCCAACGAGCTGAGGCAGCGTTGCAAAATTGGCGGTTTCGTATTTCCGACCAAAAGCAAGGCTTCCAAGCACCTCTCAGTTTCTGGTTTTCTAGCGTTGATGGCGTGTCACGTGGCTGTACTGCCAGCCAACCGTAAGTTTTTCAGCCGCCTCAGACCCGAAAATTCTCAAGTTGAGGCGGCTGAATCGTTCGAGGCAAATCGGAATTTTGGCATATCTGGTCCGGGCAGATGGCTAATCTGCGGGAACGTCGCGAGTAAAGTCCGCACAGAAATTTTGTGGTCGCGCGGTGTAATCGTTTCAGCCTCGGTCGCCGATCTGCTTCTGTCTGTATCGGAAAGCTTTCCGAAGATGCGCTAGCCGCGTGTTCGATTCTCACATCGCCAGGTAACTTGGCGATGTGACGCCATCCCTGTCAAGACCAGCCCAAGACGAAGAGCTGGCCATCGAAGGGCGACAGATCCGGAGCGGCGTTCTCGAAACGTTCCACCTGCCTTTTTGGCTGTTGAAATTCAGGCAGTTTTGCGGTGCATTTTTCGATCCTCCCGCTGCCACCTGCGCAAGAGTCAAGAGCCCGGCCGCAAAGGTTATCGTCGGCCGGGCTCGAAGTAAAGGTGTAAAAGTGTCTTGCTTTGGTTCTCGTTTGACTTCGGTTGCTCACCACCGAACTCACAATCTCAGCATAAGGCGGATCGCCGCAAGAGTCCTCAGCGCTTGGTAAGCAAGTTGTAAGCAAATGGTAAGCGCCTCGGCGACCGCCAGAACTTGACACGCGGGTTAAAATAGAACCAGGATTACCAGTACGATCCGCCGCTCTTTGGCAACCGAATATTTTTTACAATCCTGGGACCCTCGGTGTTGCAAACAAAAGGGTTAACAGGCACTAGGGTCCCAGGGAGGGTCCTGGAATCGGCGGCTAGATCGCGATTTTTCCCTCATACAGCATCTCTCGAACAGGAAATTTCTGCGAGAATTCCATCGGTCCGGTCCGGCCGCTGACCAGCAACAGGCCATCCTCGCCGATCTCAGCCATCCTCGAAAACCGCAAGGTGGCCATCAGATGCATCCCGTGCTCGGGCACCGAAACCGACGCCGGCCGCAGCGGCTTCCGGCCCTTGAACAGGATCTCGGTCGAGGCCAACAACTCGGCCTCCATCCGCCGCGCACCTTGCGTCATCATCGTCGTCGGAAATCCCGCGATCTCGATGACATGTTCGGCCGGGTCCTCGCGCAACAACGCTTGCGCCCGCGCGTCGTCCAGGCCGTGTTTGCCAAACTGCTGCAACACCATCGCCTGCCGCACCGGCAGCGCACTGGCCCAACGGATCGTCAGGTACGCCTCGGTATGCGCCGGCGCTTCGGTAACCGGGGGTGCGGTCTGAGTTGACGGCGCCGAGTTCCCCCAACCGGGCGGAAGTCCAATCGAGCCGCGCTCGCCGATCTGCCAAAAAGAAGACGACTTGGTCGCTCGCGGCGGCATCGAAAACCGGAACGGCACGGTAACAGACTTTGCCCAAGGGGAGTTGGTCAGAAGCCTATCGACATGCCCAGGACTCCAG
>VFZQ01000710.1 GCA_016871135.1 Acidobacteriota bacterium
AACGGAGCCGTCCACGAATCCGGTGGATGGCATGGTCCAGGTCGAGCCGAGCGCCAGGGGAGCGTTGTTCTGTTTCTTCAACTGATCGTCGAGCAGACCCGCGTAGACATTGAATCCGCGCGCGATCGCCGGCGCTCCGATCGCGCGGACCGTCAACGCCGTGCCCGGCGAGGTCGTCAACGCCGCCGTTTCGCTCGTCGATCCCTCCGCGCCGTTTGCATCGGTCCACGACACGCGGGTGTAGTAGGTCTGCGCCCCGTGCGTGCCCGCGATCTGTGCCAGCAGCGGCGTTACCGCCTTCGGAATCGGATTGAACACAACGCCCACGCCCGTCTCGAAGTACAACTGTCCCGAGTAGCGCGCCAGCCGTTCATACTCTTTCCACTTCATCTTGTGGCGGTCGTTCAACTGTTGAAAGTGCGCATCGCGGAACGTCGCGGCCAGCGTCAGTAGCACGTGCCACTGCTTCAAACCGTTGTTGACCGCCACATGGCCGAGCGTAAACTGCCGCCCGCCGGGCGTGACGGAAAGAAACCGCTGGAGCTCGAGGCTGAGCTCCAATGCCGCCACCGTTGCCTTCGCCGTCAGATCGATGCTTTCGGTGGCCGCCACTTCGACGATCGAGCTTTCATAGTGCGCCAGATCGACGATCTGCGATGGATTGCCATCGACAAAAAGTGCCATTGCCGTTTCTCCTATCTGCCCTTGGGCTGTAACTGAAGCGCTTCCTTGAGAAGCGTCAATTCGTCTTCCACCGCCAGCGCGGCGCGGATGCGTTCGCGCGAGACGGCGTCGTCGCGACGCTTCAATTCGACCTCGCGGTCGCGATGAAACGCTTTCACTTCCTTGGCGTCGGCCAGCCGCACCTGTTTATCGGCGACCATGCGCGCGGCGACCGTGCGGGCCACCTCCGACACCACTCCTTCGCGTCCGCCGTTGCCGGTCGCCAAGCTGACGACAACGGCGAACGGCGTCTTGATCGAGGTCTCGATCTTGGCGACTTCCCGGTAGTATTCTTTCAGGTCCATGTTCTGTCCTCTTGGAAAAAAGTGGGGCGCCGTTGCCGGCGCCCCGTTTAGTTACTGCTCCGGTCAAGCCGCGCTGGTTAGCTGCGGACCTGAACGCCGTGGCTGTTGCGCAGCACGCCGGCGCCGTAGAGCGCGTCGACGGTGAACTGTTGCGCGAGCGTGTCGGGCTGGTAGCTCATCAACACGCGCATGCCGAAGTTGCCGAGCTCGGCGTATTCGGCGACGGCGCCGGTACCGGGCAAGGGTTGCGGCAGGCGGCGCATCGCCAAACCGATCGCGTCCTTGGCGAACGCGACGTTGTTGGTGGTGATCGGGCCGCTGCCGGTCTTCGGAACGAACTGCGAACGGAACACGAAGAAGTCCTTCAGCTTGCCGACCGAGCCGTCGATCATGGCCCGAACGCCCGCCTCGCCGGCCGTCGAAAATTCGCTGAAGCGCGGGATCTGGCGCAACTGCGAATAAGCGGCGCCGTCGACCACGAGGTACTTCTGCGAGCTGGCCGGAACCTTCGCGTTGAACAAGGCCGTTTCGGCCGCGTCCACCGCCGATTCGGTCAGCGCCCCGCCGCCGGTGCCAACGGCCGCATTGGCCGTGAACTGGGCGTACAGGTTCAGCAGATCCGACTCGATCTTCTCGGCGATCGCGATGACGGCCGGCTCCATGTAGAGCTTCAGAAGATCGGGCACCGCCAACACTTTGGCGACGTCGGGAATCTGGAACGTCGCTTCGGCGTGCGTGTTCAGCACGATCTGCGCGTTGCCGAGGCTCGGGTTCTGCGTGGTCACCGAACCGCCGGTGGCGATGTTATTCGCGACGAGCGACGGAGGGATCGGCACGTTGACCGTGTCGCCGGCCTGAGCCAGCGTCGGCTCGAAGCTGCGGTTGACGAGGTTCCCCATTACGAGGTTGCCCATCAAAGCGGGCAGCGCGTCGGCCGCCACGAGTTTCACAATCGCGTTCGCGATGTTTGCATTGGTAATTGCAGGCATTCTGCTCTCCAAATAAATTCGGCCCGGCTGCCCGGGCCGGTTGTTGTCCAAGGTTGGCCTTTGCCTTGCGGCGAAGGCCGGAAACGGCGGTGTATCGCTACCCCGCCGTTAGCGGTCTCCGGAAGAACCCCTGCCTCTTCCGGAATGTCGTTATGGCCCGCTGCCGCGCGCACTCTCACGGCGGCGGGCCGCCCGGCGAAACGTGCTACTGATTCGGGTTGAGCGCAATGCGCGCGATCTCTTGCCGCGCACGTTCCAACTCTTCCTTCGGCATGCCGGGCCGGATCTTTTCGATATCGAAATTCGAAGTGAACGTGCTCGTCCGCTGATTGCCGGTGGCGCCGGAACCGCCGATGTTGCGCGCCGGCAACAGTTCGGGATTCTCGCTGACGAATCGCGTCAAATACTCTTTCAGATTCTGTTCGCCTTCCTGGCCGCGGGCGATCAGTCGCCCATCTTCGGCGCGGTGAATGTCTTCCTTCACCGCCTTGTACGCAAGGTCGACTTTCTGCACGCCGAGCCGTTGCAGTTCTCCGCGAACCGTCGCGTTGCGATCGGCTTCGTCGGCAAGTTGGCGACTCCGCCGATTCTCATTCGACGAGTTCGTTCATTCGCCGCTCGAGAGCCTCGCGGCGACGCCGCTCTTCTTCGAGCTCGGCCTTGTACGCCGGTTCCGTCTTGGCCGTTTCCTGCGTGACGTATTCGCGAATCGCATCCTGAATCAGGTTGCGGATGTCGGGCGTCTTCGGCGTTTCCTGTTTGGTGCTTTCTTCCATTTCCATTCTCCTTAGGGTTGTTGTCGCTCGATCCATTCATCGATCTCGCGTCCGATCGTCTCCTTGGTTTCCTGCCGCTCGTCGCAGAGGTCCTTGAAGGCGAGTTTCTTGAAAATCTGCCGCCGCAGCGTCGGGGAATCGACGCCGAGGCCAAGCAGCCGGCCGGCATCGTCGAGTTCGCTCGAGAAATCACCGATGTCGAATTCGTCCATGCCCGTGACGCTGATCGCCAGGCCGTCCTCGCGCGCCGCGCTGACCGCGATCAGCACGCGGCGCAGTCCGTCCTTAACCAGGTCGCCGAATCCGCGCAGCACTTCCTGCGTGATCGCGAAGTCGCGCTGCTTCGATAACGCCGATACAGGACGTCCCTCGCCCGACACCGGACCCGCCTGCGAAACCAGATAGCAGACGCGGTAGATCTCGTCCTTCAACCGGTCGAGATTTTCCGAAGCGATCTTGTAGAC
>VFZQ01000711.1 GCA_016871135.1 Acidobacteriota bacterium
TCGCCTCCATCCTGCGCTTCTCGAGCGAATCGAAATCACGACGCACGCCTGCAGGGTTGCCCATATCCCAGTTTACACCGGACGCTTGAAAGTCGTCTCTATATTATGCGGGACTCAATAGAAGTCGATCCGGAGTATTTCCTCGTTTACGATGGTGGACTGTTCCGAATCAGCGTGGCTGTGTTCTCGATCGTAGTTGGCCTTTATTTCCAGGATCTCTACGACGACTTGCGCATCATGAGCCGGATCCGGGTCGTACAGCAGTTCGTGATGGCAGTTGGTATCGCGTTCCTAGTTCAGGCGACATCGACCTATGTCAATCAGCAGTTGATCCTGCCGCGATGGATCATGATCTACGCGTCGATGTTTATCGTCGTTCTTGTACCCGTATGGCGCGTCAATTTTGTCCGATTCGTTCTGACCGGAGATCGCGCGAGGCTTGTCCTGTTCATGGGAACTTCGCCTGTACTTGTTGAGTTGAATCGGCGTCTGCGAGAGCGCCTTGAGTTGGGGTTCCGTGTGGTCGGTTTTGTGGACGACCGAAACGAATCCGGCGACCCGCCCGAAATCGACGGCATGGCTTATCTTGGCAAACTTTCCGATCTTCGCTCGATTGTCGAGAAGTACAAGCCAGAGCGGATCGTCGTCGGTATGGCGGAACGCCGTGCGCGCCTGCCGATTTATGACCTACTCGATCTACGCCTTTCGGGCATTCATGTTGAAGAGGCTGCGGTTCTGTACGAAAGCTGTTTCGGCCGGGTTTCGACTCGGGATCTGCGGCCCTCGCAGTTGATCTTTTCGAGCGAGCTTGGTCCCAGTCAAAACAGCGTAGCCATCCAGCACCTCTATTCCTTTGCCATCGCGCTGGTTGGGGCGATTGTGACCGCGCCGCTGATGCTGCTTGCGGCGCTGCTGCTTAAGTTGACCTCCAAAGGCCCGGTACTCTACAAGCAAGTGCGCGTCGGCAAAGACGGCGTGAACTTCCATGTGTTGAAGTTCCGTTCGATGTACGTCGACGCCGAAGCGCGCACCGGCGCCGTCTGGGCTTCAAAGAACGATCCGCGCATCACGCCCGTCGGCCGGTATCTGCGCAAGTTCCGAATCGATGAACTGCCCCAATTCTGGAACGTGTTGCGCGGCGACATGAGCTTCGTCGGCCCGCGGCCCGAGCGGCCGGAGTTCGTCCAGGCGCTTTCGGAAAAGATCCCGTTTTACCGCCAACGGCACTGCGTGCGGCCCGGCATCACCGGCTGGGCGCAGATCAATCACAAGTACGGTGATACGGTCGAGGACACGATCACGAAGCTCGAATTCGACCTCTACTACATCAAGAACATCTCGTTCGCGCTGGATGTTTATATAATTCTCAACACATTGAAGACGGTAATGCTGGGGCGCGGCGCGCAATAGGCGGCGACTACGCGAAGACGGCTTCGAGGGACTCGGCGCGGCGAACGCGGGCCGCGAAAACTCATCAGCGGTGTTTGGAGCGGGGACGCCATGCGCAGCGGCTCCTTGCCGGCATAGAGTACGGTCATCTCGACGTGCTGTTTGAGCCGCCGCATCAGGCCCAAGTTGTACTCGGCGTTGTTGGGCGATTCGAGTTCGAGGTGATGCAGTTGGCCTTGGGCGTCACGCGCGACAATAGCGACGTGCGGGTTCCGAACTTCGGGCGGTTCGATGTTGATCCACTCGACTTCCGGTACGCCAAAAACAGAGAGTCCTACTCGGCTTAGATCGCCCCACCCTCGGCCGCCGCTTCGCGATAGGTGACCGCACCCCGCAGATAGTCCCGGTTCATCCGGGCGATATTTTTGATCGAAATTCCCTTCGGGCAAACGGCCTCGCACTCGCCGATATTGGTGCAGTTTCCGAAGCCCTCCTCGGCCGCCTGCGCCACCATGTTGACTGCGCGGTCGAAGCGCTCCGGCTTGCCCTGCGGCAACAGCCCCAGGTGCGCGATCTTGGCCGACGTAAACAACGATGCCGATGCATTCGGACACGCCGCCACGCAAGCGCCGCAGCCGATGCACGTCGCTGCCGACATCGACAGATCCGCGTCCTTCTTCGGCACGGGCAACGCGTTGCCATCGGGCGCCGACCCGGTCGATACACTGACATACCCGCCGCTCGCGATAATGCGGTCAAACGCCGCGCGATTCACGACCAAATCTTTTACTATCGGAAACGCCGCCGCGCGCCACGGCTCCAGGAACAACTCATCGCCGTCGGAGAACTCGCGCATATGCAACTGGCAAACGGTTGTGCCGCGCCGAGGCCCGTGCGCCACGCCATTGATCACGAACCCACACGATCCGCAGATCCCTTCACGGCAATCGTGATCGAACGCCACCGGCTCTTCACCCTTCAGCGTTAACTCCTCGTTCAACACATCGAGCATCTCGAGGAACGACATGTGCTCGCTGACATCGTTGCGCTCGTAGCGCACCAACTGCCCTTTATCGGCCACCGACGCCTGCCGCCAAATATGCAACGTGAGGCGCATTACTTATAGCTCCGTTGCGACGGTTTCACGTATTCAAACGACAGCGCTTCTTTGTGCAGAGCGGGTTTGGCGTCGCCCTTCCACTCCCACGCGGCGACGTAGCTGAAGCCGCCGTCGTCACGTTTCGCCTCGCCTTCGGGCGTCTGATACTCCTCGCGAAAATGACCGCCGCAGCTTTCGTTGCGCTCCAACGCGTCCAGGCACATCAACTCGCCCAACTCCAGGAAATCCGCCACTCGGCCGGCCTTCTCCAAGTTCTGATTCAACGAATCTCCTCCGCCCAGCACATTCACGTTTTTCCAATACTCTTCGCGCAGTCCTTGGATGTGCGCGATCGCCTTCGACAGCCCCTCGGCGTTGCGCGCCATGCCGCAGTACTCCCACATTGTTTTACCGAGTTCGCGATGGAAACAATCCACCGTCCGCTTGCCGTTGATCGCGAGCAACGTCTTCACGCGTTCGTTCACGGTGTCCTTGGCTTCGCGCGCGGCGGCGTGATCGTCGCCGGCCTTTTCCAAATTGGTCGACGCCAGATAGTTGCCGATCGTGTACGGAATCACGAAGTACCCATCGGCCAGGCCCTGCATCAACGCACTCGCGCCGAGCCGGTTCGCGCCGTGATCGGAAAAGTTCGCTTCCCCTAAAACAAACAGGCCAGGTATTGTCGACATCAAGTGATAATCGACCCACAGTCCGCCCATCGTGTAATGGACAGCCGGGAAGATGCGCATCGGTGTCTCATAC
>VFZQ01000712.1 GCA_016871135.1 Acidobacteriota bacterium
TGATTCCCGAGTAATCGGTGACATCTCGACTGCCGATTTCGACGGTCATGCTGTGCGGCAAGTCGATTGTAATGGCTTCGATCAGGTACGCAATGACGTCCTCGATGGCAATGGGCTGCGCGTCGGTGTGTACCCAGCGCGGGGTGATCATCAATGGCAGTCTTTCGACCAGGGCGCGAATCATCTCGAATGATGCGCTGCCGGAGCCGATTACGATTGATGCCCTAAACTCGATCACCGGAATGCCGGTGGATCGAAGTAGTGCGCCGGTTTCCGCGCGGCTGCGCATGTGCGAGGATAAGCCGGCTTCTTGCGCGAGGCCGCCGAGGTAGATGATCCGTTTGACACCGGCCGCGCGGGCGGCGGCGGCGAAGTTGAGAGCACATTGCCGTTCGAAGGCTTCGAAGCCGGGACCATCGTTCATGGAGTGAACGAGGTAGAAGGCGATGTCGACGCCGTCAAAGGCGGCAGCGAGAGAAGCGGGATCGAGGAGGTCGGCTTGGATGAGTTCCGACCGGAAACCGCAGGCGCGGAGACGATCCGGGAATCGAACTAAGCAACGAACGAGAGCGTCGAGTTGCTCCAGGCGCCGCAACAAGCGACCCCCGACTTAACCCGACGCTCCAGAGAGAAGGATCATTGTGGCAGTTAGTTGGGAAGAATCACGGAGTCGATGACGTGGATCACGCCATTGTCAGTGAGGACGTCGGCCTTGAGGACCTTCGTGTTGTTGATCATCACGGAGCCGTGGACCGCCTTGATGGCAATGTTACTGCCCTGGACGGTTTTGGCGGTCGAGAATTTGGTTACGTCCTTGGCGAGAACGCGACCGGCTACGACGTGGTAGGTGAGAATCGCCTGGAGTTTGGCCTTGTTCTCCGGCTTGAGCAAAGATTCGACAGTGCCGGCGGGGAGCTTGGCAAACGCTTCGTCGGTTGGGGCGAAGACGGTGAAAGGGCCGCGTCCTTTGAGAGTATCGACGAGATCGGCAGCTTTTACGGCGGCCACGAGGGTGTTGAATTTGGCGGCGACGGCGGTGTCGACGATGTCGGCCGCCGGAGCGGAAACGGCGAGGCCAAGGGCCATCAGTCCGGTCATGAGTGCAGAGAGTTTCATTCAGGGGTTCCTTTTACTTTCCTAGGGCGGGGCGTTGTTTGTATCTCCATTGCCCCACGTACAAGGAGATGCCGCCCCCTGGAGACGAATTCATTTTTTGAGCGCGGCTTGGATAAAAGGTTCTTCTTCGGGCAGGACGGTGCGGAGGTCGATCAGGACTTTGTCGTTGTCGACTCTGGCGATGATCGGGGGCTTGTTCGCTCGGAGGCGCCGCTCGTGGCGTTTGTCGACGGCGATGAGGGCTGTGGGGAGCGTCTGATCCGGGGTTGATCCGCCACCGGCCAGCGAGTGGCCGTCGATTACTTCGGCGCCTGGGATTTTTTCCGCCAGGGCGTGGGCGCGCTTGGCGATTGCGTCGTATGAATCGCGGAGCATGGCCAGGGCTGGGACTTTTTCGTAGTCTTCGAGGAGTAGGGACCGGAGCATTGTCTCCAGCGCGCTGATGACCAGCTTGTCGAGACGCAAGGCGCGGTACATGGGATGGCGGCGGGTTTTTGCTACCAGCTCCGCGCGGCCGCAGAGGAAGCCTGCCTGCGTGCCGCCCAGCAACTTATCTCCGCTGAAGCTGACGATGTCGACGCCTGCTTCCAGGCTTTCGCGGATGAGCGGTTCGTTGATGCCGTGTGGTTTGAGATCGATCAGGCAACCGGAGCCGAGGTCCTCATAGACCGGCACCCCAAGTTTGCAGAGGTCCTTTAGCGCCGGCTTCGCGGTGAAGCCCGTGATATGGAAGTTGCTGGGGTGGACGCGTAAGAGCAATCGCGTTGCGGGCGTGATCGCGGCTTTGTAGTCGTCGAGGCTTGTCTTGTTGGTCGCGCCGACTTCGACTAGCTTTACGCCAGCGGCGCGCATAATGTCGGGGATGCGGAAGCCGTCGCCGATTTCGATGAGCTCGCCGCGACTGACGATGACTTCCCCGCCCTTAGCTAGTGCGTTGAGCACCAGAAACACGGCCGCGGCGTTGTTGTTCACGGCGATGGCGGGAGCGCCGAGTAGCCGCTCCAACAAGGGTCCGAGGTGAGCGTCGCGTTTGCCTCGTTTGCCGGTGGAGAGCTCGTATTCAAGATTGCAGTAGCCGCCGGGGATGGTCATCGCGGGCAGTGGGGCGCGGCCGAGGTTGGTGTGCAGCACGACGCCGGTGGCGTTGATGACCGGGCGGAGCGACGGGGTCAAAAGAAGACCAAGACTTCGCGAGGCTTCGGAGGCGGGATCGACGGCCGGCGTGTTGGCTTGCAACGCTTCGCGTGCTTGCGCGATGGCTCTCTGGGCCTCGAGCTTCAACAGTGCGTGCGGGCATTGCGGCCATTGGGCGCGCAGTTGAACGAGCAGGGCCTCGACCGACGGCAGCGATTGCAGCGTCATCGTTATTTGCCGAGCATCGGGAAGAGGCGGCGCAGTTCGTCGTCGGAGGGACGGCGGCCGTATTCGCCGATTTCGAAGGCTTCGATGAACTTCACTTTGTCGGCGCGCTCCTTGCCGTACCATTTTTCGATCGCCGCGCGAGAGGCTGGGTTGACGCCAAAGTTGCGGCGGCTCTTGAGCCACTCGCGGCGAGCCTTGGGATCTTTCGGCACGTCCTTAATGCTGCCGTCGACCCAGGCGAGCCACTCGTAGAACTGCGAGACGTGGGCGTCCATGCCGTCGATCTTCTTTTCGTAGACGGCATCGATGTCGACGGCGACATCGGGCTTGAAAGGGTTGGGCTTCTGGAACGCATCGGAGAAGTACATGAACACGGGGTTCTTGGCGAGCGGCGGAGTGCCGGAGACGACGTTGGGGACAACAACCATGTAAGCGGCGTCCTGGACGACGATGCCGGTGTTGCGGTGGTCGGGGTGATAATCGTTCGACCGGTGGGTGATGACGACATCGGCCTTCCACTCGCGGATGGCGCGAATGACCTGGCGGCGGATTTCTAGCGACGGCATGAGTTCGCCGTCGTGATTGTCGAGCACCTGATACTCTTCGATGCCGAGGCGGCGGAGGGACTCCTGCGTTTCGAGGTAGCGGCGTTTGGCGAGCGGGCCGCCGCCGATTTCGTGATGACCGGCTTCGCCGTTGGTGATGCTCAGGAATTTGACGGCGTGGCCCATTTTCGCGAATAAAACAGCGGTGCCGCCCATCTTGATATCG
>VFZQ01000713.1 GCA_016871135.1 Acidobacteriota bacterium
CCAGCAGCTTGTCGACCAGTTGCTCGATCAATCCCTCAAACGGCGACGGCGGCAGCCCCGTCAAATCGGCATATAGCCGCCGAATCAAAGTACGCCGATCCGCCCGTGGATTGGGCGCAATCCCGTTTAGTCCAGCGCGAACGTGGGTGTCGATCGACCCAGTAACCGGTCGAAGCGGCTCAAACGACCAGAACACGCCGCTCGGTTTTGCAGCCGAAACCGCAGCCGGCCACACCGCCCCATCACGAATCCAGGTCTCAAGAGCACCTATCTCCGTATCGCTCAACCGCCGATTCGGCGGCATCTGCAGCGATTGCCCTCGCACCGCCGCCAGCAGCAAACTCGCATCCGGCTTACCGGCAATCACAGCCGGCCCGCGCTTCCCGCCGCGCAGCAACCGCTCGCGCGAATCGACCCGCAGTCCCGAAGTTTCCGACGCGCCATGACATCCGGCGCACCGCTCCATCAAAACCGGGCGCACCCGCGTTTCGAACAGGTCATTGCCCTGCGCGATCGATACACCCAATAGCAACACCGCAATTCGCACGATGCATCTATCTTACTCTCCAGGAACTCGCGCCTCCGAGGCGCGCGCGGTACCTTCCAAGTTTCTGTTCCCATCGACCGCGGCCTGCCCCGCGGTTAGCGGCTCTCTACTTTTCCGCAATCCACACCAGAAACATCCCGTCCGGATCAACGTCTTCCCAATAGCTAATCGGCCGGCTCTCCACCCGCGCACAATGCCGCCGCAGCCACCCCTCCATCTCAGCGCGCCCAAACCACCGCTCCCACTCCGGCGTCTCCAGCTTGCCCCAGTGCTCTTTGTTCTTATCGATGATGACGATCTTGCCGCCGCGCTTCACAACCCGGCACAACTCCGCGACCGCCTTCTCGATCTCCACCGCATGCTCCAACGACTCCGTCGCATACGCAAAATCGAACGCACCATCGCGATACGGCAGCGCCGTCAACGAACCCGCACACGCATGCAACGGCGCCGCCACATGCCGCAACATCGCCAGCGCAATGTCCATCCCATGCACCCGCGCCCCCGGATGCTCGCCCACCAGCACGCGCCCAAACCGCCCCTTGCCACACCCGGCATCCAATACGCGCTTGCCGCGCAAGTCGCCAAACGTCTCCAGCAACACCCGCACATGCAAAATCCGCGGATCAATCGTCGAAGGAAAATGTTCTTCGTCGCCGGCGGCCTCTTCAAACGAACGGCGGATCCGCGCTTGCAGATCCGCCGTCAAAACCGGACGTTTAGAAAATCGCTTGAACCAATCGATCACGCGTTGGCGAGGAAAATCGGCATACCGGCTTTGTTGTGGTAACTCGGGCGATATCGTTCGACGTTGTACATCGTGTCGACATCGACGTGGCGCGGCCCAAGGGCCGGATCGGGAATTTCGACCATCGCGTAACGCCCATTGTTGATCGCCGCCATCAATCCGCTTTTGCCTTCAAGAATCGCGTCGAAGGCCATGTTGCCGAACGTGGTTGCGACAACTTTGTCGGTGAAATCCGGCGAACCGCCCCGGAGATCGTAGGTCAAGTCGCTGACGATCGATTCGAGCTTCGCGTTTTTGCGCAACTCGTCGGCGAACGCCTCGCCAACATTCATTTTTTTCTTATGTCCGTAGTCGTCCATCTCCCCGTATTCGACGACCTTGTAGCCTTCCCACTCCGCGCCTTCCGAAAGAACGACCAGCGCGTACTTCGACGGATTGTTCTTCTTGTCCGCCGCGAGCAGCTCAATCATCTTCCCCGCGTTGAACTTGTGCTCCGGAATGCCGCAACGAATCGAAGTGACATAAGCGGTGTAGAGCGCCGTGTAGCCGGCGTCGCGTCCGAAGATGCGGAACACCCCCACCCGCTCGTGCGACCCAACCGTGGTGCGCTGGCGCTGAATCGCGTCGTGCGCACGGCCAATCGCGGTCGAAAAGCCGATGCAGTATTCGGTGTTTCGCACGTCGTTGTCCATGGTCTTCGGAACACAGACGACCTTGAAGCCCTGCGCGTGCAGTTTTTGAGCGTAGCTCAGCGTATCGTCGCCGCCGATCGCCACCAGCGTATCGACGCCCAGTGTTTCCAAATTCTTGATGACGTGTTTGGAAACATCGTAGGCTGTAAACGTCTCGCCCTTCTTGGTAATCTGCTGGCTCGGGAAATTTTCCGCGTTCAGGAACGATGCGACCTTGCGCATCTTCGCGGGATTGGTGCGGCTGGAGTGCAGCATCGTGCCACCGTCGCGATCGATCCGGCGTGTGTTGGTACGGTCGAGCGGCAGTAAGTAGTTCGACTTCGACGCTTCGTCTTCGAGATTTAGATGCGTCAGGCCTTCCCAGCCGCGCCGAAATCCAAGCACCTCCATGTTCACTTCGGTTGCCCGGTACGTAACGCCTTTGATGACTGAGTTCAAACCCGGGACGTCGCCGCCGCCGGTGAGGATTCCGATCTTTCGTTTTGTTGCCATTTCCATCGATTGTACCAACCGCACGTGTTATGCTTGCGGAGTTATGACAGCAAGAAGCGGCGACACCGTCCGCGTGCACTATAAAGGAACGCTTTCCGACGGGACTGCGTTCGACTCCTCGGAAGGCCGCGAGCCGCTTGAGTTCAAGCTCGGAGAAGGAATGGTGATTCCCGGGTTCGACGCCGCTGTCACCGGACTCCAAGTGGGCGAAAGCGTCGTCAAGACCATCCCCGCCAACGAGGCCTACGGGCCCATGCGCGAAGAGATGTTGCTCCGCGTTCCAAAGTCCGAGTTTCCTTCCGACATGCCGTTGGAAGTCGGCCTTGAATTACAACTGCAAGGCCCCGGCGGCTACCTGCCCGCCGCCGTCGCCGAGTTCGATGAAGAGTCCGTGTTACTCGACGCCAATCACCCGCTCGCCGGCGAAGACCTGACGTTCGCCATCACTCTCGATTCGATCAAGGGCGGCATCATTCTCGCCTAGTAGTCGTTGTATGTTGCACTGCGATCTCGCTCTCGCCGTTCGCCTCGAAAAAGCCGCTGCGGCGATGGGCCGCGACGTTGTCGACGCCCACCGCTGCCTATTCCCCGCGTCGAACGCGGCGTGGATCGACTGCGCCGGCGGAGTCGCGTCCTTTCTCGACGAAGCCTCGCCGCTCACGCAAAGCAGAGGCGCCGGCATGATCACGCCGACAGCCGAATCCAGCCTCGACGCCGTCGAAGCGTTCTACGAAGAGCGCATGGCGCCCGTATCGTTTG
>VFZQ01000714.1 GCA_016871135.1 Acidobacteriota bacterium
CGGCGGCGGCTCGGCGATGGGCAATGACGAGGAGCAGACGAAGTTCCTGACGCAGGTGCGCAAGGCCTGCCGGATCGGCAAGAAACTGCGCGATCTGGGGATCCGAAAGTATGGGATCGTGCGCATCGATTCGGCGGAAGGCCCGCACAACTGGCTGGCCGATCCGGAAGCGGGCACCAAGCGGATCGCGGATACCTTCCGCAAAGCGTGCGATATCGCTGCCGAATTCGGCGAGCGGCTGGCCGCCGAAGGCGAGATCTGCTGGGCGGGCATGCATAGCTGGCGACAGAACGTGAAGCTGCTCGAGATGGTGGGACGCCCGGAAACATTGGGCTTCCAGGCGGATATGGCGCATACCATGTTGTTCACGATGGGTTACAACGCGCCGGAAGACGCGTTGCTTCCGGCCGATTTCGATTGGAACGATGGCGCCAAACTGGCCGAGGCTTACAAGAGCATGGCGCGCGCGCTGCGGCCGTGGATGATCGACTTCCACGTCGCGCAGAACGACGGCACGGTCAAGGGATCGGGATCGCACGATAAGACCGGGCGGCACTGCCTGCCGAACGATCCGAACGGGAGGCTGGACGTGGTGCGCGATTCGGGCGCGTGGCTGCGCGACGATGCGGGGAACCTCACCAAAGCAGTGCGACATATCTGCTGGGACGGCTGCATGTTCTCCAACGACACGATGATGAAAGTGGACACATGGAACGATGTTCTACGCACGATGATCGCGGTGCGCGACGCTCACGGGTGGGCTTAACCGCTAACGGCGGCCGATAGCGGCACAAACAGGAGCCCTTTCGCTCGCGCTTCGGCGGGACAGTATTCTGGAGAGATATGAAAAAATTGAACGTAGGCATGATCGGCTACGGCTTCATGGGCCGTACGCATTCGAATGCATTCCGAAAGGTGACCAACTTCTTCGACGTGCCGCTTCAACCGGTGTTGAAGACGATCTGCGCGCGCAATGAAGACCGCGCGAAAGCCTTCGCGGCGAAGTGGGGCTACGAGGGAATCGAGACCGATTGGCGAAAGGTGGTGGAGTCGCCGGACATCGATGTGATCGACATCGCGAGCCCAAACGATACGCATCGCGAGATCGCGATCGCCGCGGCCAAGGCCGGCAAGATGGTGATGTGCGAGAAGCCGCTGGGGCGGAACGCGGCCGAATCGGAAGAGATGGTCGATGCCGTCGAAAAAGCCGGCGTGGCGAATACGGTTTGGTACAACTACCGGCGCGTGCCCGCGGTGACGCTGGCCAAGCAGCTGATCGATGAAGGACGGCTGGGGCGGATCTTCCACTACCGTGCGAAATTTCTGCAGGACTGGACGATTTCGACCGAACTGCCGCAGGGCGGCGAGGGGCTGTGGCGGCTGGACGTCAACGTCGCTGGAAGCGGTGTGACGGGCGATTTGCTGGCGCATTGTATCGACACGGCGATGTGGCTGAACGGCGGCATCGAAGAAGTGTCGGCGGTGACCGAGACCTTCATCAAAGAACGCAAGCATAACTTGTCGGGGAAGGTCGAGCCGGTGGGCATCGACGATGCGAGCCTGTTCCTGGCGCGGTTCAACAACGGATCGCTGGCGACGTTTGAGGCGACACGGTATGCGCGCGGGCACAAGGCGCTATACACGCTGGAGATCAACGGCGAACATGCGTCGATCTTCTGGGATCTGCACGATCTGCACCGTTTGCAGTACTTCGATCACAAGGACGAAGGCAAGTTGCGCGGCTGGCGGAGTCTGCACATCACCGACGGCGATCATCCGTACATGAAGAACTGGTGGGTGCCGGGATTGCAGATCGGCTACGAGCACACCTTTATTCATCAGGTGGCGGATTTCCTGCAGGCCGCGGCCGGTGGCAAGGGCGTTGCACCGACGTTCCGAGATGGGTTGGCGACCGATCATGTGACGGACGCGGTGCTGGAGTCGGCCCGGACGCGGGCTTGGACGAAGGTAAAGTAGCGGGACCGCGGCATCGCCGTGAGCGTGGGATTTCTCCGCGAGGTGCGCCATTCGCAGCTGCCGGGATTGTCGCGCGCGATCCCCGAATAGCCATTTTTCCTCTCACACCAGCCCCGGTCAACCGATAAGACGACTTGATGCTGGCCTCGCCCACACGACACGATCCGGCTAGTTTTACGCTGCACGATGTCGCCGATTATGCCGCGCGGTTTCGTGCGATCGGCGTCGGCGCGCGAACGATGGAAGAGGTCGCGCAGGCGGCGGTGCGTTTTGTCGTCGAAGATCTGGATGGCACGGCGATGGCGCAGTTGTACAAGACGCAGCCGTTTGAGACGTTGCCTGAAGACTTGCGGGAGTGGGCGCTGGCCCAATCGGCGATCGAACCTGGCCCGGAGACACGCTGCTTAACACTGCTGGCGACCGCGGGCGATCAGCCGGAGTGGAACGAGCGGAAGCTGTCGAAGGGACATCAGGCGATTCCGCTGGTGAGCCGCGAATTCATTCAGCGGGCGCCGATGGTGGCGTCTCTGATCGCACAGTTCGGGCTCGATCCGGAAAGCGTCCTGAATCCGCGTGCAAGCCGGCTGACATCGATGGTCGAACAGCGCTATGGAGTGTTTCACGTCGAGCACGCGTTGGGGTCCGAGTCGGTTCCGGCGCAGGCGTTTGTCCGGGAGCACGGCATATCGTCGGTGCTTGGTTTCGGCGGTGTGCTGCATAGCGGCGATCTGTTCGCGCTAATTGTGTTTTCGCGGCGGCATGTTTCCCCGGAGTGCGCCGAACTGTTCGCGCCGCTGGCGGCGAGCTTAAAGCTGGCGCTGACACCGTTTGTCGGGCGGGAGTTTGTCGACCGGCGGCTGGAACAACGCGACGACCCGGTGGCGCTGCGGGCGCAAATGGCGGCGTTCGAACAGCTCATCGAAGTGCAGGAACAGTTCACCGAACAGCGACTGTATCAACGGTTGCGCGAGTCCAATGACCAGTTGCTGCGGTTGAATGAGGCGCTGGCGGAGGCGAGCGCGGCGAAGTCCGAATTTCTATCGGTGATGAGCCACGAAATTCGCACGCCGATGAACGGAATCCTCGGTATGGCGAGTTTGCTCGAAGAGACCCAGTTGGACTCCGACCAGCGTGACTATCTTTCGACCATGCGGTCCTCGGGCGACGCGCTGCTGACGATCCTGAACGATATTCTGGATTTCTCGAAGATCGAGGCGGGCAAGATCCGATTGGAGCCGCTGCCGTGTTCGATTCGG
>VFZQ01000715.1 GCA_016871135.1 Acidobacteriota bacterium
TGCCGATCACGCTGCACGCCAACTACGGACGAGGCATCGCGTCGATCGACGCACGCACGATTCTGACAAACAGACTCGGCACGAAAATCGCGACGACGGACTTCTATGAAACGGGCGTGTCGAGCAATCTCGGCCGCGTGTCGCTCGCGGCCGACGCATTTTGGATCGACCGCTCCAACGAACAGGTCTACATCGCCGATGACGGCACGCTGGAGTTCTTCGGCCCCAGCCGCGCCTATGGTTTTGAGAGTAAAGCATCGGTGCAGATCACGCGGCATGTGAGTGTGAGCGGCGGCATGACGAAAGTGTTCAACGCGTTCTATCGCGACACCGCGCCGCGAGTGTACGTCGATCGCGCGCCGCACTTCACGGCGAACGGCGGGCTGACGGTGTCGGCGTGGAAGGGGTGGACCGGCTCGGCGCGCGTGCGGGCTATCAACTCCTACATTCTTGACGGCGGTGATCCGTCGATCCGCGCCGCGGGCCACACGGTCTTCGACATGAGCCTGGTTCGCCGCGTGAATCGAAACGTCGATTTCAATTTCTCGATCGACAACTTTGCGAACCGGCGCTACTTCGAAACGCAGAACCTGGTTGAGTCGCGGCCATTCGCTGGCGGAGCAGCGTTAACCGGCATTCACGCCACGCCGGGTTATCCGGTCACTTTCACGGCGGGCCTGACGTTCCGCTTCCGTGGAAAATAGAGGAGTGCGATCGATACTCTGTTTCGGCGATTCGAATACGTGGGGCTTCACACCAGGCACGGGAGAACGTTACCCGCGCTCGGTTCGATGGCCGGGTCTTTTGCAGGCTGCGCTCGGCGACACCGCGCATGTGATTGAAGAAGGTCTGTGCGGGCGCACCACCGTATTCGGCGATCCGCACATCGAGATCCGCAACGGCAAACGCGCGCTGCCGTATTGCCTCGAAACGCATAAGCCGCTCGACACCGTGATCCTGATGCTCGGCACCAACGACTGCATGCACAAACACTCCGCCACGCCGTTCGATATCGCGCGCGGGATGTCGGTGTTGGTTGAGATGACTCGGGCGTCCGGCGTGAACGACATTCTTGTGATCGCCCCGGCGCCGATCACGAAATTGACCGCGTTCGCCGAGCCCTTTGAAGGCGGCCGCGAGAAGTCCCAACTGCTCGCCGAACGCTACGCGGCCATGGCCGCGCAGTTTGGCGTCGCGTTTCTGGACGCCGGTTCGGTAGTGCGATCCTCCGATCTCGATGGCTTCCACCTCGACGCGAATGCGCATCGAACCTTGGCCGCGTCCATCGAGCGCGCTATCGTGAAGAGATGATTGTTGGCATTGAACATACGGCGATCGTCGCCAACGACGTCGCGGCGCTTGCAAACTGGTACGTCGACACGCTCGGCTTCGTCATCAATTACCGCTCGCCCGGCGCGACATTCGTGCGCGCGCAAAACGGAACGATGATCGAAATCTTCGCCGCCGAGTTCCCGCGCGGCGAACAACAACTGCGCACGCAGGGCATCCGGCACCTGGCGCTTACAGTCGCCGATTTCGACGCGGCCTACGAAACGCTTAAAACGAAAAACGTCAATTTTGTTTCGGAGCCGATGGAGAGCAAAGGCAACCGCGTCGTGTTCTTCACCGATCCCGAAGGCAACTACTTGCATCTGCTGCATCGCGCCGTGCCGATGCCGGAAAGTCTCTAGAACCGCCACGAAAGGCCGACGTGAAGGGAACGGCCCGGCGCGTCGATGCCCGACCCGTGTATGCGGAAGTTGCGGTCGGCGATGTTCGTAAGCGCCATTTCGAGCGACAACATCTCGTCCAGCGGAATGCCCGCGCGCAAATCAATGGAAACCCAACCGGGCGTCGAGGAAAACAGCGCCACGCGCACGCTGTCGGCAACGCCGGGTAACACGCGGTCTTGGATGGAGCGCAATGACTCCGCCACAGGAAACCGCCTTGCATTGTAGAAGTCGGCGATATCCTGACGCCGCCGTGACGCGCCGATGCGTTCGTCGTCGCGATCGCCGCCGCTAAGGCGGTCTTGCGCGCCGCTGGCGGTCAACCGCGCTTCTGCCCAGATGCGCGAACGGCGGTAGAGCAGCCGTATCGATCCCTGCTGCGGCGGCAGCCGGCGGATGTTTCGATTCGGGTCCAGGTCGCGGCCGAGCAGAAAGGAATAATTGGCAAACCAGTGCCAGCGCGAGCCGAAGCGAATCTCGTTGTCGGCTTCGAAGCCCCAGTAGCGAGCGCGGCCATCGTTGACAAATGCTTTCACGGCGCGCGGGTCGACGCCGGCCGGTGCGACGGCAACAACGCCCTGCGCACGCTGTGCCGGCGTTTGCACGATCGGAGTCACGGCGATGCCGGCCAGATTCGAAGGCACGGAACCCGAAGGGAACAGCAGTGTGCGGCGCGATATCGGATCCGTCAACAGCGCGTCGAAAAACTGAACGCGCGTGCGGCGATACCGAAGGCCCGTTTCAAAGTTGCGCAACTTCTCGATACCCAGCGGCCGCAGCGCCACGCCCTTCGACACCGCCGCCTCACCCGACGAATCCGCAAGGAAAGCGTTCGACGCTTCGCGTGCCGGCACTTCGAAGCCGAGGTCGTTCAATCCGAGCGCGGAGAGGTCGTTCAAATTCGGCGAGCGAAACCCGCGATTCACGGCCGCGTGCCAGGCCAGGGAATCGGTCAACCGGTACAACACGCTGCCATTCCACGCCGCGTTTTGAAACGTCTGCCGCGTCGAGGGGTGATCAAAGACAACCTTCTGGTATCGCAGGCCGTAGTTGTAGGAGAAGCGGCGCAAGTTGGTGGCGGCCTGCGCGTATAAGCCGCCGGTCCGATATTGCGAATCGCGCGGATACAACGGCCTCACGCCGGCGCCATTGGTAAGGCGCGCGGAGTCCACCCGCTCGTCGTACAGTTCGCCACCCATGCTGACAACCGTGTGCGCGCCGATATGCCGGATGCCCTGCCCCGCGTACCCGTTCGCGCGCACCGCGTTGTAGTCCCGAGTGACCGCGTCGGTCGCGCGCAGCCATTGCCGGACGGATCCGTCTTGTTGCTTGTTGACGGAGAAGCGCGCACTGAGCGAGTCGAATCCAGCGAAATTGAGCTTCTCGTACCGGGCGTAAAAGAGGTCGAGGACTTGCGGCGTCAGTGTCGATTGCAGCCGGCCAAGCCCTCCCCACAGGTCTTTTGTATTGCGCAAACCATGCACTTCGCCGCGTTGATAA
>VFZQ01000716.1 GCA_016871135.1 Acidobacteriota bacterium
GGGCCGCTTCTGACTTTGAAACCCGGCGAAACGTTTTATGAGACGCCGGCCGATATCCACTCCGTGTCGCGTAATGCAAGCAAAACGCAACCCGCGAAAATCCTCGTGTTTTTCGTGAAGGACAAGGGCGCGCCGACTACAGTGCCTGCGCCGTAACGGCGAATGCGGTGGCAATGAGAGGGTCGTCCTCCTTGACGAGAGGCTCGTCGTCGCGCCAGCTGCCGTCGGCGCGCTGCAACTGCGCGAGATCGGTTGAGACGCCGAGGGCGTGGCGGCGGGAGGCGGCCCAGTAGTAGCGAAGGCCCTCCGCGTAACGCTGGCGCGCTTCGCTCGCGAAACCGGGCGACAAGCCGGCCCGGTCTTTTGCGCGAAGCCATCGCAGAGCATGGCTGGGATCGCCGCCCGCGGCCTGTAGTGTAAGTGCAGCATCAGCTGTCGCCGTACCGTAGCCGGTTCCGTCGCCGGCTTTGTTGGCGTCGACGACGACCGGTGAGAAGAGATAGCCGCCGTCGACGGCGCGACATCGCTCGATGAAGACGCGCGCCGCGCGCATCGATGGATCGCCTGGTTTCACACCGGCGGCGGCCAGACCTTCGACGACGTAGCGTGTCATCGAAATATCGACGTGACCAGGATGCGGCGCACGGCGGCGGGGGCCTCCGATGCCCCACGCGCCGTAGGCTGCATCGCTTGGCTGCCGGCCGTTGTGTTCGACCAACTGCTGCTCGCGAAGCCAGTCGACCAGTTTCGGCGCAGGCCGTTTCACACGAGCCAGAGCCTTGACCGAAAGCGCCACCGAGTAACACGGATAGTCGTCGCCGAACTGCAACGCGTGGCGTTCGATAAATTCGATCGCGCGGCCGGGCGAGGCGCCGGCGTCCATCAGCGCGTTGGCGACGAAGGGTGTCAGGGAAAAGCCATCGCGAAGTAAACCGTACGTTTCGCTTCGCCAGGCTCCGTCGCGCGACTGTCTGCGCTGCAAATACGCGATGCCGCGCGCCAGCGGCGTGCTGGGTTTCGAGCAGCACGCCGCTAGAAAGGTTCGGCGTCTCATCGGTCCGCCGTTAGTGTCAACACCGCCGCGCTAGTAACCGCAACGCGGCCCGTGATGCAGTGGTGTCCGGCCCAGGTGCCGTCGTTGTTTTGCAGCTTGACCAACTTCGCCTTGATGTCGGTATTCCACTTCTTCCACGCATCGCCTCCGGTGCGACGCAGGCTTTCGCTGATGTTCAGATACGAGAAAAACTCTTCGCCTCCCATCGATCCGAATCCTTCGACGAGCGCGGGTTGCGCCACTTCGTTTTCGATCGCCTTGATCTCTTTCTTGTTGCGCTGGCGATCGGCCTCGGTGCGGCTGAGTTGTTCGAGCATCTGCGCGCGGTCATAGAGAGCGACACCGGCGCCGGCGTCGCTGGCGGCCATCGGACGACCTCCGACAACACGGCTCTCGGCCACTTTCGCGGCGTTCTTGGTGGTGTACGTGTCGACCCGCGCCATCGTCGTATCGCGGACTTTCACGCCCTTGGCCTTGGCCTGATACAAGCTGCGGGATGCCATCGACGTACCGAGAATCGGCGCCCAACCCGAGATGTTCCAGCTTCCGTCCTGCAGCTGGGCAGTCTCGATCTTGCGCACGCACTTTTCCAACGCCGCGCGCACGCGGCGGTTCAACTGCGCGTCGGACATCTGTCCGTCGATCTCGCTGAACAGCATTGACGTCAGAAAGGTATCGATAAACGGCCCGAGCTTGCGTTGGATCTGCGTGCCTTCGATCGCGGTGATCGCGAGGCCCTCTTCCTTGCTCTTTTCAACATGACCCAGGATAAATTCAACGCCGCGACGGACCTGGTTCGGATACGATCCGGCGCGACGAATCGCCATCACCGCAACCGCTGTGTTGGCGACATCGTTTTGATTCGTCTCCAGGTTCACTCCCTTGCGCGCGTGGGACGTCGCGCCGCCATCCTGTCCCCAACCTCCGTCGGGGCCTTGTGTAGCCAGCAGCCAGGACACCGCTTTTTCATGGGGCACCGAAGCGTAACAAACGGCGGCCAGTGTCGCGGCCGCGAACATCATTCTGAGTTTCATTCGAACTCTCCTTGCCCTTGAGATCATGCGGCGTGGAGAATCCTTTCAGCTATTCTTTGCGCTGTGGTTGAAACAAAACCGTGGTCGAGACGATATGCGACCAACTGCGGTCGGGAGCCAACCGAACTTCGTAGCCCAGTCCCATCGCCGTGGTTCGGTTCATGCGGCGGTTCATCACAAGGCCGCTGCGGAAATACCATCTATCGTTCGAACGCAGTACCTCGAAATGTGAGAATGGCAACCACGTTCCCGACGTTTTCGCCAAGGACGTTCGCGTCCGGACTCGATTAAAATCGCCGCCCGGGATCAGATGAAAGCGTTCGATAAGCAACCGCTGCTCTAGCGCCGTCCGCCTCGTCCGCTTCAGTGTGAAGACTGCACCGCCGAAGTACCGGTTGTAGTCCCGCCAACCGGCCGGCTGGCGGTTCGGATAATTTTGGTTCAAGAAATAGTAGCCCGCGATCCCAACCACGTTTTTGTTTACACGGTATTGAAGAATGGGCCCGAAGCGGAACTGAAAGAACTCCCGAAAGGCATCGCGAGTTCGAAAGCGCATATGCATCTGAACCGTCGTGCGCTTGTTCAGAACGAGGTCCATGTTGTTGATGTGCATGGACTCGGCGTCGTGTTGCGCAAACACGGCACCGCCGAAAATTGCGACGAACAGAACCGGTCGAAGCATTTGTCCATTGTCACGGATTCGCTACAATCGCGCCAACTCGCTGACCGGTTTTCGGAGCACAGGATGCACAAGGCGCGGCGCGATTTCGTTGAGAGGTTCGAGCACGAAACGTCGCTCGTGCAGCGATGCGTGCGGAATCGTGAGGTCCTTGGTACACATGACGACGTCTCCGTAGAAGAGTATGTCGATGTCGATGCAACGTGGACCTTTGTCGACGATCTTCCTGCGTCCCATATCGCGTTCGATACGCTGCAGCGTTCGCAACAGGGCGCGTGGCATCAAGGTGGTTTTGGCCTCGATCACCATATTGAGAAACCGCGGCTGATTGAGCACATAGGCGGGCTCGGTTTCGATGACCGTGCTGCGTTTGGTGATCGTGATGCCCGCCGCGGCGATTCGATGCAAAGCGTCTTCGAGCAGCGCGCGGCGGTCGCCGATGTTAGAGCCGAGGCC
>VFZQ01000717.1 GCA_016871135.1 Acidobacteriota bacterium
AGCCGAAGGGCGGGCCGCAGGGATTTCCGTTTGGCGGACCAGGGCGCGGACCGGGCGGCGGGCCTCCGGGCGGATTTGGTCCGGCGATGATGATGGCGCCCGCGTTTTTGAAGGGTGACACCAATGGCGACAAGCAACTGTCGCAAGAAGAGTTTCGCGCGCTGGGCGAGCAGTGGTTTGCGGCGTGGGATACGAAGAAGACCGGCAAGCTCGGCGCCGATGAGTTGCGGGCGGGCATGATGCAAATGCTATCGGCGGGGATGGGGAACGCCATGCGGATCGGCGGGCCTGGCGGCGGACCCGGGCAAGGGCCGGGCATGAATTTCATCGCGGCCGAGGGGCGGCGGAACGGGCTGGCGGGCGCGGCGGGGATCGACTTCCAGTATGTCCACGCGGATCTGGACTTCGACGGCCTCGCGCTGCGCGATGTCGCGGTGCGGTACAAGGGCAATGGCACGTTCATGCAGTCGCGTGGGCAGGACAAGAAGTCGCTAAAACTGGACCTGAATAAATACGTCAAGGGGCAGAAGCTGGCGGGGCTCACCAAGATCAACCTGCACAGCAACGTCACCGATGCGAGTTGGATGAATGAAGTTCTTTCGCACCGGTTGTATCGCGACGCGAAGGTTCCGGCGCCTCGGACGAGTTATGCGCGGGTCTTCATTACCGTGCCGGAGAAACACGACCGGAAGTATTTTGGGCTGTACTCGATTGTCGAGGACATCGACAATTCATTTGCGCAGGCCAACTACGGAAGCAAGGACGGCGCGATCTTCAAGCCCGTCGGCAGCATTTTCGAAGACCGCGGCGAAGCGTGGAGCGCATACGCAAAAGCCTACGATCCGAAAGACGATCCGACGCCGGCACAACAGAAGCGGGTGATCGAGTTCGCGCGGCTGGTGTCGAATGGCAGCGATGAGGAGTTTCGGGCGAAGTTGGGCGAGTATTTGGACATCGAGGAGTTTGCGCGGTATATGGCCGTGACGACGTGGCTCAGCACGCTGGACAGCATTTTGGGCGTGGGGCAGAATTTCTACGTCTATCTCAACGCGAAGACCAACAAGTTCGAGTTTCTGCCGTGGGATCTCGATCACAGCTTCGGGCAGTTCATGATGGCGGCGTCGCAGGAGCAGCGTGAGCAATTGAGCATTATGCAGCCTTGGTCGGGCCCTGTGAAGCTGCTGGAGCGGGTTTACGGCGATGAGCGATTCAAGAAGATCTACCTGGAGAAGATGGCCGAGTTCGACCGGACGATTTTTCAGCCGGCGCGGATTGCGGCGCAGGTGGATGAGATCGCGAAGGCGATCCGGCCGGCGGTGAGCGAGGAGGCGGCGGCGAAGTTGGGGCGATTCGATAAGGCCGTGGCGGGCGAGGCGGTGACGCCGGAATTCGGAGGCTTCGGGCCTCCGGGCGGGATGGGCGCGGCGGTGAAGCCGATTAAGGGATTTGTTACGGCGCGGGCGGAGTCGGTGCGCGCACAGTTGGCGGGGACATCGAAGGGGCACGTGCGAACAATGGGCGGATTTGGACGAGGTCCGATGCCGCCGTTTGAGCGCGCTTTCCTGGATCCGTTCGATGGGGACAAGAGCGGCGATCTTACTCGCGAAGAATTTGGGGCGGGGATTGCGCGATGGTTTCAGGCGTGGAGCGGCGGAGCGGCGTTGACGGAAGCGAAGTTGCGCGAGGGCATCAATAAAGACTTGAACCTCATGCCACGGGGCGGGCCGGGGCGGTAGTCTACTGGTGAAGGATTTCAGGATGAAGGACGATGCGGTCGGGTTGTTGCAGGGCACGTTGGACATGCTGATATTGAAAGCGGTGTCGCTGGACCGGGTGCATGGTTATGGGGTGTCGGTGCGATTGGAACAGCTGACAAACGGGCGGCTGCGGATTCCGCAGGGGTCGTTGTATCCGGCGCTGGCGCGGTTGGAACGGAAGCGGTTGGTGTCGACCGTTTGGGGGGCGAGCATGAACGGGCGGCGGGCGAAGTATTACTTTCTGACGGCAGCGGGAACGCGGCGGCTGGCGGCGGAGTTGGACGACTGGCGGGAATATTCCGAAGTCGTAGCGGCGGTGTTGCGGGCGGAGCCGGGGAAGTTGTAGGCAACTACTCGGGCGGGCGGACGCCGATTCGCTGGCACAACTCTCGCAGCGCGGCGGGCTTCTGGTCGCCATGAAATCGACTGAGGAACGGCATCTGATCGTAGTCGAACGGTTCCTTGGCGTGGCCGTGGAGGTAAAGCAGCATGGCGGCGATGAGGGTGGGGTTGGGGCTGACGAGAACGGCGCGGAGCATCGCGTCGATGATGGCCGGGGGATGAAAGCGTTCGACGATGCGTAGAGCCTTGGCAAATCCTTCGCCGATTTCGGCTTCGCGCAGGGCGCGGGTTAACAAGGTGACGGCCTCGGCTTCGGAAACAAGTTGGGGCGCGTGTTCGAGAACGGCGAGGGCGACGGAGAAATCGGAACTGGCGAGGGCCCGGCGCAACTGCGCCGATGCGCCGAGCGCGGCCAGAGCCTCGACGTCGCGCCAATCCTTGGCGCCGCGCCGCGCGAGCAGGGCGTCGATTTCGGCTCGCTCGGCGGCGTTGGCGCTGTGGATGATGTCGATGTCGTAGCCGACACCGTCGTGCCACTTGTTGTAGTCGATTTGCATACTTGCCTCGAAGCGCTTCACGGCGGGAGACACGAAGCGGTTGAGGAGTTTGTCTAGAATGAACACTTCATTCCTACAGGCGTAAACCGGGGACGAGCATTGGCACCTGCGTTTTGTATTCGGCGTATTCGGGATGAGCGACGGCGAGGTCGGCCTCTTCGAGTTGGATGGCGATGAGGATGTAGGCGGTCGTCATAGCCGCGAAGAAGAGGTGCGTCATCGTCATTAGCGGCGCGCACCAGAAGGCGAATAGCCAGCCGAGGTAAAGAGGGTGTCGAACGATGCGATAGAGCAGCGGCGTGACGAACGGCACGGGCTGAGCGGGCTGGCCCATGAAGTAGCGCCAGACCTGGCGCAGGCCGAAGAGGTCGAAGTGGTTGATGACGAATGTTGTGACGAGGACGAGCAGCCAACCGAAGGCGTAGCCTAAGTAGAGCGCGGCCTGGCCGATCGGGTTCTCGACCTGCCAGACAACGCCGCCGAGCGGGCGCCATTGCCAGAACATCAACAGCATGGCGATGCTGCTGGCGAGGACGTAGGTGCTGCGTTCGATCTGTTGCGGGA
>VFZQ01000718.1 GCA_016871135.1 Acidobacteriota bacterium
CTTCCGCCGTAACGTCCCACCCATGGCAGGTGGTCACCAGTGGCACGCCGAGCCGCCGCGCCAGCGGATACATCGCCACGCCGCCGCCCTCGAAGTGTGCGTGTACTACCCGAATGCTCGCCCCACCTACGCGCTCCGCAAGCCCCGGCCACCGACCGGTCAATTCCACCAGCGGCGCATCTTTTTTCGACAGCGCCATCCGGTCTTCCGGCAGATCAATCCCCTGCATCCGGCTTCTTCCGAGAAAGTACGGACGATACCGCCGCAAGTGTGCGCTCTGCGCGGCGATGAACGTCTCCGAGTACGCCAACAGATTCCGGCGATAGATCAGAACCGTCATCCACGCCTCACACCCAGCTGGCCGGCGTGGGCGAAAAACGCTCGCAGGAACGCTTCGCGAGAATGTGTCGCCTCCACCCACAATCGTCCCGCGCGGCCAAGCCGTACTCGCTCCTCATGATCGGCGATCATCTCCCGCAGCGCGATTTCAAACGACGGCAATGCATCCAACCCGTCGCCCGGATGCCGGGCGACGGCCCGCCCAAACCGCGTTGCCAGCCCTTCGGTGTCGACGCACGACACCAGTGGCGCCTCATGTGCCAGCGCCTCCAGGTAACTGACAGCCAAGCCTTCGTGGATCGACGTATTCAACAACAGCCACGCCCGCGCCAACTCCGCTCGCTTCTCCGGTTCACCGGCATGCCCCAGCATCCGCATATTCGGCGGCAACTCGCCTGGCTCCCAAGCGCCGGAACCGCTGAAGTGCCTTTTCCCCATCACCACGAACTCGGCCTCGGGGATCCGCCGCGCCAGTTCGATTAGCAGCCATGGACGCTTGTAGGGATCGAGCCGCGCTAAAAACGCGATCACTGGGCGCTCGGCTTTCGCCGGCGCACCGATGCACGGTTCGACAATATTCGGCATCACGCCGACACTTTCGGCTGACAAGCCGTAGGAATCCGGCACCTTCGCCGCCAGCGCTGGGGTGGTCACGACCAGGTGCAACCTGCGCCCGAAGACTTTCGAAATCGCCGCCATGTGGGCTAGCGATCGCGTAGGGTGCGAGGCGACGCCTTGCGGCAACCCGTGATGGCCTGGCACGCGCAACCTCGCGATGATCTCCCGGTCACGGTTGTCCCAAGGATCCCGCACCCAAACCAAAATCGGCGTCCTCGGACATAAGGCGAAAAAAGCACGATAGTTCGGTCGGAAGTCGATCGATAGAAACATGTCGATCCGGGCCGCTCGCACGGCCCGCGCCCAATCGATCAGACTGTCGCCGATCCACACGACCTCGCACCCATGCACGCGTTCCGGCTGCACAAACGGCTTCTTCACACGCTGCCCCATCAGCATTACCGGCTCTACTCCTAACCCCGGTTCGGACGCAAAACAAGTCGCCGCCTGGCGAACCGCCCAGCCAAAACCTCCGATCCGGCCCACCGCCGGATCGAACAACTCATTCGCTACAATCCCCAGACGCACACTCAATTATCCACGACCTGTTAGTTCTGCCGGCAGCCGCGGTAGAAGTTCGTAGTCGCGACCGTTCCCTGCGAACTCAGCAGCGTGACACCGAACAGATGCGGCGCGCCGTCGCGACTCGGCGTTGTCCAAGTTACGACATGCTGGTTGCGCAGAATCTGTCCGAATCGCTCCGATTGAAGCCCAAGATTTCCGCTGGCGGTGATTATCCGCCCCGCCGTTTCAAGGGCCAACTGCTGCAACGCCGGCAATGTAACCGCACTCGCGGCCGCCGCGCCGAACGGGATCGAGAACACCGGCACTCCACTGCTTCGCACGCTCGCCCGCAGCGCCGCCGCCTCGCGCAGATTGCCACGCGAATTCTCGCTCCCGGTCAAGACGACAACGGCTCGCCGCCGGCCTAGCTGCGACGCCGTCGCGCGCACCGCTTGCTCGATCGCATCGTAAAGCGCCGTCCCGCCCTGGCCGCTATTCGCCATTGTTGCGAGCGCGCCGCCGATCCCCGCCCGGTTCGCCGTGAAGCCGCCCACGGCCTGCGCGGTCGCGTCCGCTTGAATAAACATGACACGATCGTCCGCGCCGAGTTGCCCGATCAATGTCGAAGCCGCGGCCTTTTCGATCTCCAGTTCCGAAGCCACGACCGACGTATCGATCACGATTGCCACCGACGATCCGATGCCCGCGCCACTCGCCGTTTCGGCTTGGCAGTTCACGGGCTGGCCGTCTTCGGTACAGCGGAAGTTCGCGCTGCCAAGCGACGTGATCGCATTACCCAACCGGTCGACCGGCGAAACGAAGGCGGTGACAAGCGGGCACGAATCCAAATCGAATTGTTGCGCCACGAGCGATGGCCCGGCGCTGCCACCAGCGATCGTGAACGCCTTCGCACTCGAAGCGCCGCCTCCGGGCGAGGGATTAAATACTGTGATCTCGACCGCCCCCGCGTTAGCAATGTCGCTCGCCGATATTGCAACCGTCAATTGCGTCGCGCTGACGAATGTTGTCGGCCGCGCCGCGCCGTTCCATCGTACCGTCGAATCGTTGACGAAGCGGGAACCGGATACTGCGATCGAAAAAGCTCCCCCGCCAGCTGCGATCGCGGAGGGGGTAAAGGTGTCCAATACGGGGACGGGATTCGTCGTGGTGGGCGCCGCCGCGGTTCCTGTCAACGCGATTGCGGTGGTCGCTCGCGAGGGGTCGTTACTCACGATTCGAAGCTCGCCCGTTTGCGCGCCGGCCGCGACCGCGGTCATTCTCAGGTTCAGAACCAGTTGACCGCCGGCTGCAATGTTGATCGGAAGCGCCGGTGCTCCCACAATCGCGAACTGCGCGCCTCCCACGGTAATCGCCGTGATCGACAGCACCGCGCTGCCTGTGTTCCGCAGCGTGAGCGTAGCGTCTTTGGCTTGGCCGACAGTGGCCGCTCCGAAATCGACGGAAACGGGCGCGCTCAGCGTGGGCGCACTCACCGGACCGGAAGTCCCCATCCCGGTCAGCGGAACCGAAAGGCTGGCGCGCATGGGGTCGTTACTGGCGATGGTCAGCGATCCGCTTTCGGCCTGTGCAGCGCTTGGCGAGAAGCGAACGGTGATCTGTTGCTGCGCGCCGGCCGCGATGCGTAGCGAGGCCGTCGCAGGCACGATCGCAAAACGGGCGTTCGAGATATTGAAAGACGCGATATTCAATTCGGCGGTTCCGGCGTTGGAAATCGTCAACGGCAAGTCTCGCGCCG
>VFZQ01000719.1 GCA_016871135.1 Acidobacteriota bacterium
TCCTCGCGCGGGCGCGACGCCGGATGAAGTGAAGGCGTTCGGTCTTCAGCTTCGCGCGCTTGTCGATGCCGCCAGACCCACCAACTCGCCGCTCTTCCAAAAGCCAACGAATCGGACTCCTCACGCTGGAGGAGAACGGATCAAACAAAACACCGCGGCGGAAATAGCGCTGCGCGAGTGGGTCGACTATCTCGCCACGCAGCCTGCAACAGCAGCGATCGCAAGCACGAAACTGGGTCCTTCGAAACCGGTGCTCCGGCGGCTCACTCACTCGCAGTACAACAGCACCGTGCGAGATCTCGCCGGCGAAGAATCGCGCCCCGCCGACGCGTTTCCAAAGGAAGACTTCGTCAACGGATTTACCAATCAGGCCGAAGGCCAGTCGCTGTCGCCCGTACTCGCCGCCGCATACGGGGCCGCCGCCGAACGGATCGCCCGCAATGCGTTCCGAGGCGGCGACGCGCGTGGCCTCGTCGAATGCAAGCCATCGGCGGAGTGCCGCGATCGATTCATTCGACGCTTCGGCGCACGCGCCTTTCGGCGTCCGCTAAACGGCGATGAAATCGCTCGCTACACCAAGCTGCACGCTTCGGAAAAGGAGTTCTACGCCGGCGCGCAACTCGTCGTCGAGGCGATGCTGCAATCGCCCCAGTTTCTCTTCCACCTCGCGCCGGAGCCCTACGCTACCGCCAGCCGCCTGTCGTATTTTCTTTGGGACACGATGCCAGACGACCTACTCTTCGAGGCCGCGCGCTCGGGCGAACTGAACACCGCGGCCGGCATCGAAAAACAGACACGACGCCTCCTGCGCGATCCCCGCGCGCGTGCCGCGATGGACGTTTTCCTCGCGCAATGGCTGCGCTTCGACCGCCTTCGCAACGCCATCCGCGAGCGCCGCACCTATCCCGAGTTCACCAACGAACTCGTAAACGCCATGATTGAGGAATCGACGCGCGTGTTCCGCTCTCTGGTCTGGGACAATCGCGATTTCCGCGAGTTCTACTCCGGTACGGAAACGTTTCTCGGTCCCGAACTCGCGCGTATCTACGATCTCCCCGCGCCGACCACCCCGTGGGATCGCGTCGCTCACAACAAAGACAGCGGACGCGCTGGAATACTCGGCCAGGCGTTCTTTCTGGCCGTGACATCGAAGCCCGCCGAGACATCGCCCACCGAACGTGGTCTTTTCGTGCGCGAACATTTTCTGTGCCAGCAAGTGCCGCCGCCACCCGCGGGCGTCAACGCCACGCTGCCTCCGGTGACAGACGAGAAACCGCTCGGCGCGCGCGAGCGGCTCTCCGAACACCTGTCGAATCCGGTCTGCGCGACGTGCCACACCCTCGTCGACCCGATCGGATTCGGCATGGAGAAGTTCGACGCTATCGGCCGGTATCGCGGCGTCGAAAAACTCATCGTTTACCCGACATTCGACGAAACCAAGACCCGCCGCAAGACCAAACCCAGCGCCTACGAAATCGCAATCGACGCGCGCGGCGAAGTGCGAGGACTCTCCAATTCCGCGTTCACTTCGCCGCGGGAACTCGGAGAGCGCCTGGCCAACGAACCGGCCTGCCATCGCTGCATCGTGAAGCAACTCTTCCGTTTCGCCAATGGGCGAATGGAAGCGGCCGAGGATCAGGCCGTGATCGATCGTGCCCTGGAACGATTCACCGCCTCCCGTTTCCGTTTTCAAGAGCTTATAATTGCGTTAGCGACTTCGGAGACCTTCCGGGGTGGAGCCTCTCAATGAACCAGATCGGCCGTCGAACTTTCTTGCGTGGCGCGGGCATGGCCGGCGCGGTGCGTCTCGGTCTTCCGCCGCTGGCGGCGATGTTCAACTCCAACGGCACGGCCTACGCCACTGGTAAAACAATCGAACCACGATTTGTTTTTTGGTTCAACGGCAACGGCATCCCGGAGAAGTATTGGATTCCGCGCCAAACCGGCGCTGACTTCGAGATCACACCCTGCCTCCATCCGCTCGCACCGTATCGCAACGATATTCACGTTGTCACCGGTCTTGACAGCCCGGCGGCGCGGCTGCCCGGTCCGGGCAATAGCCACTATCCGTCGATGAGCGCGCTGCTGAGCGGCCACGCCTACACCGGCCGCGGCGCGGGCGGCGCGTCTTTCGATCAACTGATTGCGCGCACGACCTCGGATCAATATCGATTTCGCTCGCTGCAAGTCGGCGTCTCGCAGGAGTCCTTTGGCGAGGCGATTCAACAGAACATGAGCTGGGCCGACCGCGACCGCCCGCTCCCGCCCGAGATGCTGCCGCATCAGCTCTTCGATCGCCTGTTCGGCAAGAACGAGCCCGAATGGACGCGCCGAAAGAAGAGTATTCTCGATGCGATCGGCGACGACGCCCGTGCGGTCCGCGCGCAACTTGGCAAGGCCGATCAAACCCGTCTTGACGAGTATCTATCGTCGGTCCGCGAGCTCGAACGCGCCGTCGCCAGCCTTCCGCCCGAGTACCGGACGATGGTCAATCGCCCTGAAGAAACCGGCGATATGCGCGACTGGCCACGCATCGCTAAGCTGCAGAGCGACCTGATCGCGCACGCCTTTGCCAGCGGCCAGACGCGCATCGCGTCCTATATGCTGACCAAGTGTCAGGGCCTGACGCGATTCCCGTGGCTCGGCCACACCGCGCAGCGGCACCACGAGTACACACATAGCGGCGTCGAAACCCCGCGCGGCATGCGCATTCTGCGCGACATCTGCCGCTGGCACGTCGAGGAGTTCGCCTACCTGGTCGGCCGCCTGAAGGCGACGCCCGAGGGCGCCGGCAACGTACTCGACAATACGCTGCTGCTGTTCGTTCACGAACACGCCGAGGCGAATGCGCACAAGAACAACAATCTCGCCGTGCTTCTCGCCGGCCACGCCGGTGGCCTGAAAACAGGCCTCCACACGCGCACCACCGGCACTCTTGGCGATCTTTACTTGACCCTTTCCGACGAAGTGCTGAAAGCGGGCATTGGGTCGTTCCCGACGGCAGATACCAAGCTGACGGGAATCGTTTAAAGGGCTTCCTCAGGGAGGCATTGAACGAAGCCCGGCGCTCTTCGAGGGGAAGTTTCGCTAGCCCAACCTTCGCAGCTAATGGGCAAAAAGAGCGAAATGTGGCAGGCAAAGCGGGCTAACCCGAATGCTTGCAATAGCGAGTTAGCGGCGGCGCGTGTAGTGCAGACCTACCCTCTATGCAGGG
>VFZQ01000720.1 GCA_016871135.1 Acidobacteriota bacterium
CGCTAATTTGGACAGCCGTGGATTCGAACGCTCTCGCAGATTCCGACGCGAACCGGCCAACTTGTCTATTTGGCGACGCTTCGGAATCCCATATCAGGCCGATATGAACACCACGGACTTTCGCTCGTATTCGGAGACGAGGACGCTGAAAAGGCGATCCGGCAGAGTCACCGAAGAGTATTTCTCGAGTGGCTTTCCGATGGCTTGGCGGAAAAAGTCGACGACGTCGATTCTTATCTATCAGGCACTGGCGAAAACGTCGCGACCGTAATCGTCCACTGGCTGCGCACCGCCGCCTGGAACACGTTTCTGCCGGCTACGTTGGCCGCGGCCGAAAAGTCGCTGTACGGCAGCGACATGCGCAACGTGCTTACAATTCTCTCAGCGCGGATTGGCGGCGCCGCGATGGGTCAAAACGCATAGCCACCCCGACGACCTGGCCGATCACGTCGATCTCTTCGGGGTACTTGAAGATCCTCGGCGAGCACATCGATGCCGGATGCGGTTGCAGCACCAGCCGGTTGTCCTCCAAATGGCACCAGCCGCATGCAAACGCCTCTCGCGTTTCGAAGAAATAGATCGGACGTTCGAACTCGTTGGTCCATCCCGTCATGACGATCCTGCGTTTCGTATCGTCGATCTGTACCAGAGAACCTGGCTGAATCAGCGGGTACATCGACCAGTCGTCGTTCCCAATGTAGGCGTAGCGGTGCGCCCGGATATCGAGGCCATTCAGCAGCATCAGCGGAAGCCGGCCCCAGCGCTGAATCATGCGGCTGAGGTAGGTCGTCTTGTCGATGTTAATTCCGGGGTCTAGGCGAAGGGGAACTTGCACTTCGGCGTGGTCGGCGGGTTGAAAGCCGATGGTGTGCGTGCGGTCGACTTCGACCGTGCTGGCGTCGGCCGGCAGATGGGAAGAATCGACGCCGTACCATTGCAGCACTTCTAACAAATCCAGCCGGTATATTGCGCACAGGCTGTACAGCCGATATATCGACGGAACGGTGCCCTTATTTTCGATATCGGAAAGGCGGCTGAGTGCGACGATGAACTCGTCGCTCTTTCGGCGCTCGGCTATGCGAAGACTGGCATCTTCGACGTCTCGGTAGCGGAGGTTCAACCGCTCGCGAACCCGTTTGAGCCTCTGCCCTGGGTCGTCCATGGTATGATTCGATGCCAGAAGACGATGGCCAAACGTGGTACGAGTCGGTAGTCCGTACCACGAAAAATGCCTAGTCTGAAGCTGGCTTCGACTCGGAAGTATAACACGAAAGAGGCGAACAAGAACCGAAAAAGCAGTGCATCTGTTCCGATTTCGGAACAGACTCCGGAACAGCATGGAAAAACGGAAAATTATCGTCGGTGTGACTGGCGCCTCGGGTTCAATCCTGGGTTGGCGGCTCCTGGAACGACTAGGTACAATGCGCGACATCGAGACGCACTTGATCCTCACGCGAGCCGGAGAACGGACGGCATGGTTGGAGATGGGGAAAAAGGCGGCAGAGTTTCGCGCTCTCGCCGACGTTTCCCACCCGCAGGAGGAAATCGGCTCGATTCTGGCGTCGGGCAGCTTTCGCACCGACGCGATGGTTGTCGCGCCGTGTTCCATCAACAGTATGGCGGCGATCGCACACGGTCTGACCGACAACTTGCTGACCCGCGCCGCGGATGTCACATTGAAGGAGCGGCGCCGTCTGATCCTGATGGTCCGCGAGATGCCGTTTCATCTCGGGCATTTACGGACGATGGTACAACTGGCCGAGATGGGTGCGATCGTGGCGCCGCCTGTTCCGGGGTTCTATCATGATCCGAAGACCGTAATGGACATCGTCGATCATTGCGTCGAGCGGGTCCTGGATCTGGTAGGCGCGCCGGCCGAAGACGCGAAGCGATGGGCCGGCGGCCGCAAGGAGGTGTCGGAGTGAAGCAGCCGGTAGCCGCATTTCAAGGCGAACGAGGAGCGTTTAGCGAGGAGGCGGCGCGGCGCCTGCTCGGCGAAAAAGCCGGCGTGCTGCCGTGCACGCGGTTTGAAGAGGTGTTTCGCGCGTTGATGGAGAAACGCGTCGACGCCGCCGTCATCCCGATCGAAAACACCCTGCACGGGTCGATCCACGAAAACTACGATCACCTATTGCGGTTCAAGCCGCCAATCGTCGCCGAGACGAATCTGCGAATCGTTCACAACCTGATCGCGCCGCCCGGAACGAGCTGGAAGCAGGTCCGGCGCGTCTATTCCCATCCGGTAGCGCTCAACCAATGTCTGAAATTTTTCGAGGCCAATCCGAAATTGGAGCGGGTCCAGTTTTTCGACACCGCCGGGAGCGTGAAGCACCTGATGGAGAATCCGGAGCCTGGGGCGGCGGCGATCGCCTCCTCGATCGCGGCCGACTACTACGGCGCGCGGATTCTAAAACGGTCCATTGAAGACGACCGGGAGAATTACACGCGCTTCTTTCTTCTGAAGCGCCGCGCCCCGTCGGCCGTCGCCTCTTCGGCGCCGGAATGGAAGACGTCGATCGTTTTTTCGTTGAAGAACATTCCCGGCGCGTTGTTCCGAGCGATGAGTGTCTTTGCGCTTCGCGATATCGATTTGTCGAAGATTGAATCGCGTCCCATGCGGGGCCGGCCCTGGGAGTATCACTTCTACGTCGACTTCCTGCAGCACGCCGGTGCGGGCAGTTCCCGCAAAGCGCTCGATCATCTCGCAGAATTCGCCCAGGATGTCCACGTGCTGGGGACTTATCCGCGCTCGCGATAGCGCTTCGAATCACCGGCTCGCGGTGCGCGGAATCGCGTCGCACACCGATCTCGACACCGACCCCTCGCGCTTCGGGTACGCCTAGCGAGTCCGTGCGTTGTGCGCCAGCCATCCCCGGCAAAAGGAAAACGGCCCCCGGTTGGGGGCCGCCTTTGGCCGTCACGGCAATTTCGCTGCCTAGCCCCCAAAGGGCAACTTGGTCAGGACTGGCATTATCACCTGCCGGCGTTTCCGTCGTCAGGTTCCTCCGATAAGCCTTGCCGTTGGTTCTACATACTCTATCGGCGGCGGAACGTCGAAAGTTTACGGTTCGCGAGATAAAGTTCTTCGTGTGGCCGGCCGATTACAAAGGAGCCCCAATGGCCCGCGGCGGGCCGCCCAAAAAGATGAAAGTCGTCGTCGCTTTGCGGTATGTTGCCAGACGGTGCAGTGCGGCGAAGACCGAG
>VFZQ01000721.1 GCA_016871135.1 Acidobacteriota bacterium
GCCTGCCACATGGAGGCGTACATTTCCTGGTCCTCGAAGGGGAGGGTGGAGATGCGGGCGGCGTAGGCGCCGTGGGTGATGTTGGCCTTGGCGCATTTTTCTTTGCCTTGTTCGGTCTTGGGGCCCTTGGATTTGGCGCCGTTGACGCGGGCTTGCTCGGAACGTGACAGTTTCATGGGTAACTCCTTGTGAAAATGGAAAAGGCCCTGTCGGCGACTGTGCCGAAGGGCCTTTTCCTGATTCTATAATAGCACGGCGTATCCAAGCTTTTTAACACGCTACTTTTGCAAGTTGTTGCAATTAAATGAAATATAAATTTTGAATTCTTGTGAACGGGTTTTCGCGGTGGGGCGTTTTTTGGACCGGCGGCTGTAAGGTGTTGATTTGGTGTGGGTTACGGGCGTTGTCTGGCGTTTTCGGCGAAGTGGAGGAGCATTTGGCCGTCGGGGAGGTAGGCGATCTTGTAAATGTAGCAGGGTGCTTCGAACATTTCGTTGCCGTAGTTGTCGTAGGCGGCGTGCTGGTTGCGGATTTGGCTTTCGAGCTTGCGCTACTCGCCTCGGTTGAGGTTTCGGTTCTGTGCGATAGCGTTGCCGGTGACGTATCCGTCTTCGGAGGCGGGTACGTCGGCGGCTGGGGTGAGATGGCCGCGCTCGAAGTGGGTGTTGGTGTAGGCTGAGCTCGGCGGGCGGGGCTTCTCGACTACTGATTCACGCCGCTACACAAGAACCCGCCGTCAACCGCCAGACATTGTCCGGTGATATAGCTGGCGGCGGGGGAAGCCAGCAGCAGCGCGGCGGGGATCAACTCTTCGCGCTGACCGAAGCGCTTCATCGGCGTGCGCAGGAGGAACTCCTTGCCGCGTTCGGTGCCGTCGAGCAGGGCCGCGTTCAATTCCGTGCGGAACACGCCCGGAGCGATCGCGTTGACGTTGATGCCTTCCTTAGCCCATTCGACCGCGAGCTGCCGCGTGAGTTGCAACACCGCCGCCTTCGAAGTCGCGTACGCGGTCACTTCGAGAAGCCCCACGTAGGAACTGAGCGACGCGATGTTGATGACACGGCCAGCACCCGACGCCTTGAGCGGTTCGTAGAACGACTGGCAGGCACGCAGCGAACCGGTGACGTTGATGTCCATCAGCCGGTTCCAATCGGCCTCGGTAACGTCCTTGGTCGGCTTGCGGAACGTGATGCCCGCGGCGTTCAGGAGAATGTCGACGCGGCCGAGTCCCGCCACGACGGCGTCGCGGAACGCGTCCACTGATTCGCGGCTCTGCACGTCGCAGGTCTTGCGCACGGTCTTGCGTCCGAGCGCCGCGATCTTATCGCAAACGGCGCCGAGTTCGTTATCGCGGCGTCCGGTCGGAACGACGTCCGCGCCAGCCTCCGCCAAGCCGTGGGCCAGCATCGCGCCGATGCCCGATGTCCCGCCCATCACCACCGCGACTTTGCCGCTGAGATCGAAGAAATTTTTCACCATAGGATTGAAGTTCGCAGTATAACGTAGGATTGAACCATGCTGGTACGAATCTCGTTCTTGCTGATCGCCGCGGCGCAGGCCGCCGAGTTGAAGGTGGCCGCGGTACAGATGCGATCTTCGTTTGACGTAAAGGCGAACGCGGCGAAAATCGTTGCATCGCTGGAGAAGCTCGCCGATCAAGGCGTCAACGTCGCGGTCTTTCCCGAGTGTGCGTTGACGGGCTACTCGACCGCGAAGACATTCGCCGTCGATGACGACGCGGTCAAGACCGCCGAGGGCCTGATTGCCCGGACTTGCGCGCGAAGGAAAATCGCGGCCGTCGTCGGCACAGTCCATACGGCGAAGGGCAAGGTCTACAACGCCGCCGTCGTATTCGATTCGAAGGGCAACGAAGTTGAACGCTTTGGCAAATTGCAATTGGCCGGCGAGCCGTGGGCGACGCCGGGCAATCACATGGCGCTGTTCGATCTCGAGGGCGTGCCGTCAACATTAATCATCTGCCACGACGAGCGCTACCCCGAGTTTGTGCGGCTGCCGGCGATGGCCGGCGCGCGTGTCGTCTATTACATCAGCCACGAGTCAGGCATGAAGAACGAACACAAGCTGCCGGGGTATCGCGCGCAGATGATGGCGCGCGCGGTCGAAAACGGAATGTACGCGGTGGCGTCGAACGCGCCGGGACACATCGAAGACAACGGCGGCTCACACGGTCAGAGCCGCATCATCAAGGACGACGGGAACATCTTGAAGGAAGCATCGATTTACGGTGAAGACGTGTTGATCGAAACGCTGACGATCAAGCCCGGCAAACTGACGCGACCGCTCGAAGGCGTCACGGGCGCTTGGTGGCGGCAAGGCCTGGATCAGTTGTTGCGCGAGAAGGGCAAGCGGCTGGGCGATCAATGAGGTGGAGCCAACTGCACATTCCGACGCTGCGCGATACGCCGGCCGGCGTCGAAGCGGTGCATGATCAACTGCTGTTGCGCGCGGGTTACGTGCGGCCTTCGGGGCAGTTGTTCCTCGCGGCGCGTTCCTTGCGCAAGATCGCCGCGATCGTTCGCGAAGAGATGGATGCGATCGGCGCGCAGGAGATACGGCTGTTGGATGGGCAAAACGCGGATGCGTTGGCGCGCGGCGAGATCCGGTCGTACAAACAACTGCCGCAGATCTGGTATCAGCTTCGAGAACAATGGCAGGCAGACAGCTACACCCTTGCTCTGGACGACGCCAGCGACAAGCTGCTCCGCGAGGGGCATCGCCGCATCCTCACTCGCTGCGGTTTGCCGTTTCTCGAAGGGCCGCATGGGTATTTCGTCGTTGCCGCCGGGGGCGACCAGCTCGCCGCAACCAGCAAATCCGGCTATGCCGCGCGCCGCGACTTGGCGGTGGCGCGTCCGCCGGCGCCGGCGATCGCCGATCCCGAAGGCGATCTGGAGCCCTCGAGTTTTCATACGCCGGGGCAGAAGACCATCGCCGATGTATCGGCCTTTACAGGGCTGCCGTTTACTTCGCAGATGAAGTCGCTGGTGATGGTCGCCGACGCGAAGCCCTATTTGTTGCTGATGCGCGGCGATCACTCGTTGAGCGTTCCGAAGTTTCAGGCCTTCGTCGCGGCCAAGACGGTGCGGCCGGCGCATCCAGCGGAGATTGAAGAGTGGTTCGGCGCGGCGCCGGGATCGCTCGGGCCGCTCGGTGTAACGAATATGCCGGTGATTGCCGACG
>VFZQ01000722.1 GCA_016871135.1 Acidobacteriota bacterium
CCTCGTTACACTGTAGCGCCAGAGTTCGTCGACGACCGTGCTATCGTCATGACCGAGGATGGAAAGTACTCTATCATCGATCGCACAGGGCGAACGATCGCGTCGATTCCATACCGCCCGTTGGGCAAGTTTCACTAAGGGCTTTGCAAAATGCAGCGCCCACGCGGCGAGAAGACGCCTGTCGCTTACGGCTATTTCGACCGTAACGGAAGAACCGTCATCGACCCGCAGTTCATCAACGCCGGCGATTTTTCCGACGGCCCTGACGCGCTTGCGATTGTGATCAAAGATCACGCGTTCCACTACATCGATCGCACCGGCAGAGCGATGCTGAAGCTCTCCATCGACGGCAACGACCGCGCGCCCGCGTTCAAAGACGGCCTGGTGAAGTGGAAGGAAGACGGCTGGTGGGGGTATCGCGACGCAAGGGGCGAATGGGCGATTAAGCCGCAATTCGACTACGCGGCCGACTTCGCCGACGGTCTGGCGCAAGTGACGCTGAAGGGCCAGTCGAATTGGATCAACACGCGAGGTGAACGGCAGGAACCACCGAAATTTCAAAAGGTCGCGCCGCTCGCCGAAGGCTTCGCCGTGATACGCGACAAAGGCCGGCTCGGCTACCTCAACGAATTTGGCCGGCCCGCGTTCGAACTGCCGATGCTGCAGGCGGCCTACTCGTTTTCCGGCGGACTGGCGCGGGTGAAGATGGACGGCAAGTTCGGGTTTATCGACACCAAGGGTAACTGGGCCCTGAAGCCGCAGTTCGCGGATGCATCGGATTTCAAAGGTGGGTTGGCGCGCGTGATGTTCGCCGAAGGGACCTGGGGCTACATCGACGCGTCGGGGAAGAAGATTTGGGAATCACCCAAGGAAAGCCGCTTGTAGACTAGCGGCGTGGATTGTCGGCCGTGATCGACTTCGCCATCTTCTCGATGGCCTCATTGATCGCCGCCTGCTGGTCTTTGTCCGGGTCCGACCCAGCGACGCCCGCCGCGAAATTCATCGACGAGAATGCCGACCGCCACGCGCCGAGACCTGGGTCGACCGGCCCCGTTCCGCCGATGCCTCCCATCTGATTCATAGCCGCCGAATTGTTCATAATGTTGCCCAGCGCACCATTTCGAAACATCTGGTTCATCATCATCATCGGCATGGCGAACTGCGAAACCGTGCGTGCGAGATTGACCGCGTCTCGCAATGAAAACGCGCTGGAGTTGCCGGTCACGCTGCTGAGGACGGGCGCGCCGCCACCGGTTGGAACGAGGCGATAGTTGAGATTCGCCGCGAAGGTTTCTTTGGCCGGCCCTCCCGAGGCCATTCGCGAGAGTTTGCCCAGCTTCTTCGCCACCCCGCCCGATTCGGTCCTGGTGATCTGCATGATGTCGGCGATCAGAACGAAGTCGGCATTGGCCTTGCGCGCGCGTTCCACCACCTCGGCTTCCGGCCCGAGGCCAAGTGGAACCGTTTCTACATTGGCGCCCTTGAACGCGCTGGCGAGCTTGGCGTCAAAGGACTGTGTGTTGAAGGCGTGCCCGCTGCGATTGGAGAAATTCGCAACGCCGATGCGAACCGCGCCCGCGGCCTTGGGCGCTTCCACCGCCTTTTTGTATTCCGGATTCCGAACGGCAAGCGCCTTGGTGATATCGACCTCGGTATAACCGGCGGGCGGTTCGAACACCGCGGCCGGAATTGGAGTGGTGCTGACCGCCGTCGCTTCGAAGCCAATTTCGGTGACGCCCTTGGCATCGCGTGTTCGCATCGTATATTGGAGCGGAAGGCCGGGGCCAAGTTGCTCCGCCGCGCAGGCTGCTGGCGGTTGCAGGCTCGCGAACCAGCCGTCGATTTCGATCGTCTCGGTCGGCGAGCACGCCGTCGAGCTAACCCAGCGCTTGACGGAAATCCCGTGCAATTGTTTCTCTTCCCCCGTGAACATCGATTGTGGCGCCCCCGCGCAAGCGGACTTCGTGGGCGCCCCGGTGCGACGGGCAACACAGAGTAAGATTTGGATTCGTTGTCGATTTCCAGCGTGCGCTTTCGATCGCACTGTTGGACAAGTACCGCGCCCTGGGAGTCGAATCGCTGGCGGCTCGCGTTCGAGTAAGAGGTGGTTTCCGTTGTTTCGCCGCCCGCCACATAACGTGAGGAGACGGTGATGTCAGCTTGAAGAGACGCTGCAAGCAGCGGGAAGAGCAAAGGGTTCTTCATGATGTCCGCCTAGTGGCGGATGGGCCGTGAATTGTGACGGATAATTGAAACTGAGTCAATCTTGGATCTGATTCTAGCGGGCGATCGAGCGGCCGAGGAAGAGTTTGCGCGCCAGTATCATCCGCGCCTGCTCGCGATGGCATCCGCACGGCTACGAGCGCCGGAACTGGCAAGGGACATTGCGCAGGAGGCCGTGATGGAGGCGTTGCAATCCCTGCGTCGCGGCATGCTGCGAGAGCCGGAAAAGCTGGGGCGTTCGTACACGGCGTCGGCCGGAACGTCGTCAATCAGTACTTTCGGCGGGAGGCGGCTCGCCCTACGCTAATCGAGCTGCCCGCCGAATTACCAACGACGATGCCGGACACGGCCGACGATTGAACGGTGGAATATTGTTGTCCGTGAGATCGATAGACTGGAAGAGGTCGACCGGCGCATCTTAACGATGACCCTGGTCGATGGTGCAAAACCAGGCGCAATCGCAACGGCTTTGGGTCTTGACGGCGTCGTCGTGCGACAGCGTAAACTGAGGGCGACCAGAAAGATCGCCGAACGCCTGTCACAATTGTCCGGCGGAAATCCACATTGCAATCGAGGTGATGAACGCGATGACGTGTGAACAGGCACGCGAGAACGGCTTGGCGGCCACCTATGTCGCGGGCGTAATGACCGACGGCGAAATGGACTCCTTCGAAGCGCACTATTTCGCCTGCGACGCTTGCTTCGCCGAGGTCGAGGCGATGCGGTATGCGCGAGCCGCGCTACAACGGCCGCGGCGGAAGGCCCCCACGCTTCCTCGCTGGGGATGGATTATCGGCGTGGCCGCGGCCACCATCGTTGGCGTTTGGCTGTTGCGCCCCCCGCCGGTTGCCGCGCCGCCCGCGATTGCGAGAGTCGACAGGACCGCGCAGTTGATCTCGCTGGCGAAGTTCGAGCGGCCCGCCTATTCACCCCTATTGCAACGCGGCGTCGATGATGGTGCGTTCGC
>VFZQ01000723.1 GCA_016871135.1 Acidobacteriota bacterium
CTGCGGACCCTCGAGGCCGAATCCGCCTCCCACGCCCGCAACCACGACGATCTCGTCTTCGCCGTCGCCCTCGCACTTTGGGCCGCCAAAATCCGCGGCGCCGTTTCTATCCAGGTGGACTAACCCACCAACTGCCGCTCCCGCAAATTCCGCGCGATCTCGGCAGCGTTCTCCTTCGGTTCGGTCAGCGAATAACTCGCCGCCCATAACTGTTTGGCCGTAGCGTTCTCCACCAGAAACGCCGTCACCATTCCGCCGCGGCAGGATATCGCGAGGATCTTCGCCGCGCCCAGCTCCGCTGCGATTAGTTTCGCCGTCTTGTGCCCGCCCTTATACGTCGTGATCGCAGTCCACGCGATCACCTTCGACGCATCCAACGCGCCGATCAGACTCTCGACGATCTCTTCATCGATCGGGTTCAACCCGTTCTGCTCAATGAAGGTCCACGAAGCCGGAACAACCAGCAGCTTTGGCGCCGGCTTCGCGCACGAGCCGAGCAGCGCCACGATCGCAACGCGCCTCTTCATCCCATCAACGCCTCGACGGTTTTGCCGTGCACATCGGCCAGTGTCACATCGCGTCCCCCGAATCGATACGAGAGCTTTGTATGATCCAACCCCAGCAGCGCCAGAATCGTCGCATGCAGATCGTGCACGGTCACAACTTTCTCGACCGCGTGATTGCCCAACTCATCGGTCGCTCCATAAGCCAGCCCGGCTTTCGCGCCGCCACCGGCCATCCAGATCGTGAAGCCGAACGGATGATGATCGCGCCCGTCGCCATTGCCGGTATCGGGCGTCCGTCCGAACTCCCCGGCCCACAGGATCAGCGTGTCCTTTAACAACCCGCGCTGCTTCAGATCTTTCACCAGCGCCGTCGTCGCCTGATCGGTGATCAACGCGTTCGTCGAGTGCCCTTCGCGCAACTTATCGTGTTGATCCCAACTCCCGTTCAGGCTAAACAGATTCGGCGGAGTGATCTCCACAAACCGCACGCCCGATTCAATCAATCGCCGCGCGCGCAAACACTGCAGCGCGTAAGCCCGCTGATGTTTGTTCTCCGCGTCGAGCCCGTATAGCTTGCGGATATGCTCCGGCTCCTTCGCGAGATCCAACACATCCGGCGCCAGCGCCTGCATGCGATACGCCATCTCGAAATTCTGAATCGCCGCGTCGATCGCCGGATCGTTCTTCGCATACGCGCGGTCCTGCTCCAACACCGCGCGCATCTTGGCCCTCTGCACGCGATCTTGATCCGCGGGCACGATGTTGTCCACCGCGACGCCATCGGCCCGCACGCCCATCGCCTGATGCGTCGCGGGCAGAAATCCGTTCGAGAAATTCTCGAAACCGCCCGGAGGATTGTCGCCGTGATTCAGCAGCAGATAACCAGGCAGATTCTTGTTCTCGCTCCCCAAACCATATGTCACCCACGAGCCGATACTCGGAAACCCGCCGAAGTTGCGGCCCGTGTGCATAAAGATGTTCGCGCGCGCATGCAGCGGAAACTCCGACTTCATCGACCTCACCACGCACAACTCATCCGCCACCGTCGCGATATGCGGGAACAACTCGCTTACCGTCAGCCCCGATTGCCCGTGCTGCTTGAACTTCCACGGCGATCCCAGCCACTTCCGATTCGGCCCCGCGACATAGCTTTCCAGCTTCGCCGGTTTGCCGTCCAACTCCGCCAGCTTCGGCTTCGGGTCGAAGCTGTCCATGTGCGACACCCCGCCCGGCATGAAACAAAAGATCACGTTTTTGGCTTTCGGCGCGAAGTGTGTCGCCGCTTGCGCCAAACTCGCGAACGCCAGATAGCCGAACCCGTTCGACGCTTCTTGTAAGAGCCGCCGTCGAGATAGCGCACAGGCCGCGACGGCCCGGCCGGGCCGTCGCGAGTCCGTTGTGCGCGGATCAATCAAAGCACTAGCGGACATACAGAAACTCCTTCAAATTGAAGATCGCATGCGCCAAATCTTGCCACAAGCGCGGACCGTCGAGTTCACGCGCCAATTCCCGCCACCGTTTCATTTCCTCTTCCGACGGCTCGCGCGCCAGCGCTGTTTCAAACATCTCGGTCAATCTCTGCTCGAAAGTGCCTTGCAGCTTTGAAGCCCAAACGCCCGATTGCTCAACGACGAACGGATCGTTCAACATTGCCAGCGCCTGCGGAGGAACATTCGTCACATCCCGCGCGCCGCGAGTTTGCAGCGGCGCCGGAAAGTCGAAAATTTCCAGGAATCGCGGGCCTTCCATCCGCGTGATTTTCGTGTAGATCGCACGCCGGCCATTCCCATCGAGCGGCCCTTGAAACAGCCTTCGATACGCTTGCGGAATCTGCCGGTGCGGCTGCACGCTTTCGCCGTAAAGCGTGCGATCGAGCCGCCCGCTCACCGCCAGAATCGCGTCGCGCACCGCCTCGGCGTCGAGTCGTCGCGGCGCGCGCGAGCCATCTTGAAACAACGGCGAAGTCACCAGCAGCCGCAGCATCTTTTTCGTCGACCAGCCGTCGGCGATAAACCGCAGCGCCAGCGCGTCGAGCAACTCTTGATTCGACGGTTTCGCTCCGTTGCGCCCAAAATCGTCGGTCGATTTCACTAGTCCTTCGCCGAACACGTGATGCCACAACCGGTTCACGTAAACGCGAGCAGTCAGCGGATTGCGCTCGCTCGCAATCGACGCCGCGAGCTCCGATCGCCCTTTCGCCGCCCGCAACTCTTGCGGCAACAGCGAGAGAAAATGCCGCGGCGCGAGCTTTCCGGGATTCGTCGCTTGCCCGCCGATAAAGATCGGATGATCAGCGCCCGCATCGAAATCGCCCATTCCCGCGAACACAACCGGCGGCGCGATCCGCGCTTCTTCCGTTCGATACTCGGCAACCGCCGGCGCCGAATGGCGCGAGTTCAGCAGCAGCCCGTTCGCCAGCATCCAGTTGATCCACTTCGCGTCGAGCGCCGTCGCCCGCTCATCGCGAAACCGTTCGATCGCCGCGATCGCCACCGCTTGAAATCGCTTCGCGGGATCGGGCTCGGCATTTGACAGCAACGGCTCGATGAACGCAAGCGACGCTTTCGGCGCGACGGCTTCATCGTGCGCCCAAATCCGCGTCACACCGAAATGCGATCGAGGATTGGCCAATTGCGCTTCCGTAATTCTTAACCGCTCATCGCGTTCGGGAATGCGCGGG